>NZ_JBFAOF010000111.1:0-13168 GCF_040675125.1 Spirillospora sp. NPDC049652
AGGCGCGGCGCGGAAGGCGCGGCGCGGAAGGCGCGGCGCGGAAGGCGCGGCGCGGGCGCGTTGGCGTCCGTGGCGCTGCCAGCTCTCCTTTGGCAGCCCGCGACGAGCTGGTGGGGCCAGAGGGGTGACGGTCCTGGAGCTGTGTGGGCCGTGCCGAGCGGGTCGTCCGGACGTGGCTTGGGAGGGGATGGCTTGGCGGGACGGGACGCCTCGGGTGGCTCGGCGCTCGGGGAGGGCTCGGCTGGGGAGTGTTCGGCTGTGCGGGGCGCGGGGGGGGCGGGCTTGAAGCTGGCCGGCCGTCCCCGGCCGGGTGGTGGTGCTGGTTCGGCGGGGACGGCGCGGACGGTGGTGAGGGAGGGGGACAGACGACGCCGTAGAGGCGGTCGCCGGCGTCGCCGAGGCCGGGGATGATGAAGCCGTGCTCGTTGAGGTGGTCGTCGATCGCGGCGGTCACGACGCGGATCGGGGCGTCGGTGTCGGCGAGCGCCTCCTCGAGGTACTTCATGCCCTCCGGGGCGGCGAGCAGGCAGAGGGCCGTGACGTCCCGGGCGCCGCGGGCGAGCAGCAGCTTGATCGCGGCGGCGAGGGTGCCGCCGGTCGCCAGCATCGGGTCGAGGACGTAGCACTGGCGGCCGGACAGGTCGTCCGGGAGCCGGGTGGCGTAGGTCTGCGCCTGCAGCGAGCCCTCGTCGCGGATCATCCCGAGGAAGCCGACCTCGGCGGTGGGCAGCAGCCGGGTCATGCCGTCGAGCATGCCCAGGCCGGCCCGCAGGATCGGCACGACCAGCGGCTTCGGGCTGGCCAGCTGGACGCCGTGGGCCTCGGCCACCGGGGTCTGGACGGTGACCTCGGTCACCCGCACGTCCCGCGTCGCCTCGTAGGCGAGCAGGGTCACCAGCTCGTCCGCCAGCCGGCGGAAGGTGGGCGAGTCGGTGCGTACGTCCCGCAGCGTGGTCAGCTTGTGGGCGACGAGCGGGTGGTCGACGGCAAGGGTCTGCATACGTTCACGGTAGCCGACCCCGGAGGGCTGATCAGATCGTGCCCGGCCTGCGGATAGGACGTCGAACCGCTGGGCACCATGGCGGTATGGACAGCGATCGTGAAGTCCGCCCGAGAGGCGGCTCCCGGCCCGTCCGGGAGCCCGCCCCGGACCCGCCCGGCGCGGAGGAGAACCGACGGGCCCGTGCCGCCGAGCCGAGCCGTCCGGCGCGCGAGAGCGACGCCGGGCGTACGCGAAGTCCGGAGACAGAGCGAACCCCCCGTGCATCCAGAGCCGAAGCCCGGCGGCCGAGGGCCGGGACGGCGTCCCGACCGGAGCTGGAGACGGCCGCCGCGCCGGAGACCGAAGCGACGTCCCAGGCAGCGAACGACACCGAGATCGACACGGTCGCCTGGCAGACGGCCGAGGCGACGTCCCATTCCGGGGACGAGCAGATCTCTCGTCCCGAGGTCCGGCGGACCTCCCAGCCGGAGCACGAACCGGCTTCCCGGCCGGACGGTGAGGCGCCCGGTCCGCCGCAGACCGAGATGACCTCCCTCCCGGAGAGCGAGAAGGCCCCGCCAGAAGCCGAAGCGGCGTCCCGGCCGGACGACTCCACGACTTGCCCCTCGGAGATCGAGACGGCCCCCCGGGCCTGCGAAGCACCGCCGGACGCGGATACCGACCCCGATCCCCCGCTGGGAGGCGAGAAGAACGACCTGATCGGGAGCGAGGCGGGTTCTCCGCCCGAGGACGCTTCCACCCCGTCCCTCCAGCGGAGTCGTCCGGCCCGGAGCCGGAGGGCACGCTCGCCCCGGGACGCCGGGGTCGATCAGCGGTTCCTCGATGTGGACGCCTTCTTCGAGTCCGAGCGCAGGCCCCGCATGAGGAACCGGCCACCGGGTTCCGTGGCCCGGGCCGAGCCGGGGCCCGCGAATAGCACGCCCGGTATCGGTGATGCTGGATATATGGCCAGGAGAGTTGTCCGCCTGGAGATGGAGCTCGGCACCGAGCGCGGCCGCCGCTCGGAAGGCGGCCGTGCCCTGTGGCGCGGCAAGGTGCGTCCGGCTTCGCCAGGCGAGGAGTACGCGGACGACGACGTCCGGTTCGGCACGTCCGCGTCCCCCCGTGAGCGCGGCGGGAGGGCGGAGGACGGCAGGCCCGGTGCCGCGTCCGGGCGGAGGGCGGGCGATCCCCAGGAGGCCGGGGTGCTCAATCTCACGCCCGAGGAGTCGCGGGAGCGGCTCCGGCGGCGCGCCAGGTTCCTGCGGGAGCTCGCCGAGGCCCGCGAACTGCGCGAACGGGTCACGCCGCATCGTGCGCGGCGCAAGCAGATCCACGCGGCCCTCCGCCGGCGCACCTTCCGGTTTCTGGGCTGACGTCCGCCGCGCGGCGGTGTATCACCTGGTCACAAGCAGTGGTAAGCGAGGTCCGGCGGGGCGCGGTGTCCCCGCCGGACCCTCGAAACGTCCCTGCCGGAGGGGCCTACCGGCCATCCGAGGCTCCCGGCGGGGCCGGATCGAGTAGATTCGGACGGCGCGGTGTCCGGACGGACGCCGTGGCACCCCGCCCGGCACGGCGGCGGGGTTCGCGAGGGGCGGGGCGCGCCTGTGCCCCCACCTCGCAGGACACGCGCGCCGGTGGGGTGGACATGACGGATGTGGACGCGGCGGACTTCGCCGTCGTGGTGTACCGAGAGGACGCCAGCTGGGAGGCGGAGGTCCTGCCGGTCGCGTTGACCGAGGACCTGGAAGGGCTGATCCACGCCCTGCGGCAGCAGCCGAGCCTCGGCGGCACCATCGGGCTGGTGTCGGTGGGCGACGACTTCTTCGTGGCGATCCGGCTGCTCGGCGACGAGGACATGGTCTTCCTGTCCGACGTCACGGCCTCGGTGGACTGGCCGCTCGCCCAGCAGGTCCTGGAGTATCTCGACATCCCCGTCCCCGAGGACGAGGAGCTGGACCAGGTGCTGCCGGTCGGCGACATGTCGATCTTCTCGGACCTGGGCCTGGACGAGATGGAGCTGGGCGCGATCTCCGGCGACCTGGAGCTGTACCCGGACGAGATGCTGCTCAGCATCGCGGGGCGCCTGGGCTTCGCCATCGCCTTCGAGCGGGCCCTGGACGCCGTCGCCTGACGCCGTCCCGGACCTGGGGCGGGTGAGGGGTGTGACCCGGGGAGCTCGTGGTCCACAATGAAACGGTGTCGTATTTCGCCGCTGTCTTCGCCCGCACGCCCCAGGGCTGGGTGGGAACCGAGGCCGCTCTCGCCGAGGCCGAGAGCGTCGACGACATCGCCGACCAGCTCCGCGAGGCCGCCGTCGAGTCCTACGGGGACGCCGTCGTGCTGCTGGTGGAGCAGGAGGACGACTGGTTCGCGATCGTCCGGCTGGACGGCGACGACGAGCCCAGGGCGTATGTGTCGGCGGTCCGTGACGACCGGCTCGCGGGCCTGTTCCAGCCGCTCGTCGGGGACGCCCCCGACGGCGATCCGTCCGGCGACGCGTCCCTGCTCACCGACTTCGGCGTGGACGGGGAGCAACTCGGTGAACTCGGCGAGCGCTCCCTTCCCGGGGACGCCCTGCTGACGATCGCCGAAGCCGTGGGCTTCGGCGAGGAGTTCGACCGCCTCCGTGACTGACGACGCCGCGTCCGCTCCAGGCCGTCCTGAGCCCGGCTTGAACCAGGATTTCGGCGTTCCCGCCACGGACGACGCCGCACGCGAATACGAGCCGAGCATGCGCCTCGCCCTGGACGAGGCGCGCCTCGCTGCTCAGGCAGGGGACGTCCCGGTGGGCGCGGTGGTCCTCGGCCCGGACGGGACCGTTCTCGGGCGGGGCCGCAACGACCGCGAGGAGACCCGCGACCCGACCGGCCACGCCGAGATCGTCGCGATGCGCGAGGCCGCCTCGGCGCTCGGTTCGTGGCGGCTGTCCGGCTGCACGCTGGTGGTGACCCTGGAGCCCTGCACGATGTGCGCGGGCGCGGCGGTGCAGTCCCGCCTCGACCGCGTCGTGTACGGCGCCGTCGACGAGAAGGCGGGCGCGGTCGGCTCGCTGTGGGACGTCGTCCGGGACCGCCGGCTCAACCACCGGCCCGAGGTGATCATCGGGGTACTGGCCGACGAGTGCGCCGCTCCGCTGATCGAGTTCTTCGCATCCCGGAGAGTCCGGTAAGCTCTCCTGCGGTGGCGTCGCCTAGTGGACGAGGGCGCACGCCTCGAAAGCGTGTGAAGTGCAAGCTTCCGTGGGTTCGAATCCCACCGCCACCGCCATCTAGATGGCCTATGAGCTGGCCGAACGTCTGAGGGCGGCACCTACGGGTGCCGCCCTCAGACGTTTCTGGGGCTCGAAGCCCGGGGCCGTCCCGTTCTCAGGGCGTGACGTACAGGCCGATCGTGTCGGCGCCCCCGGACAGGAGCTCGCACTTGTACTGCTGCCACTTGTTCTCCTTGACCCCCTTCTCGCCGTCCTGATGGCACATCACGTTCCCCATGAAGATGTTCGGGTAGCCCTGGACGAATCGCCAGTCGGCAGCAGACCGTGGGGCTGCCACGGCCGCCTCGGCGGATGGGGAGGCGAGCACGGCGGCGGCGAGCGGTCCGGCGGCCAGGGCGGCGAGCAGAACGGTGCGGATCGTGCGGGCGCGTCGAAAGGAGTTCATGTCCCCTCATCTCTATGTGTGACCGATAACTTACATAGAGTAACTGTGAGGTGATGGGAAGCTTCGTCTGCCCCACGCCGGTCACCAGTCGGCGGTCTTGGGCTCGTCCACCGTGGAGATCTCGGCTGGGCGTTCCGGGGGTTCTGTCAGGGGTCTTCGGGGGCGACGTCTTCGGGGGTTTCCACGCGGAGTTGCTTTCGCGCCTCGATGCGGAACTGGTGGACGGAGCCGACCAGGCGTTCGTACGGGGCTTTGGAGTACTCGTCCGCTCTCGGGTCGGCCTCGTCGCGGGTCTCGGCCAGGACGGCGTAGGCGTGGCGCAGCATCAGGCGGGCCGCCAGCTGCAGGTCCCTGGTGCCGAGGAGCCTGATCTGCTCCACGAGCAGGCGGAGCTCGTGGTAGTCGTCCTCCATCTCGCGGAGCACGGAGTCCCGGTCGGCGCCCGCGTGCTTGACCTGGTTGCGTCCGTGCAGGATCTTCCGGACGCGCACCGCGGTCTCGGAGCAGAGCTGGTGCATCGGCTCGTCCCACCGCTTCCTGAGGGCCTCGCGCTCGCGGCGCCGCTCCATCAGGTAGGTGGGCACGAATCCGATCAGCGCGCCGGCCGTGACGGGAAGGACCGTGAGGGCCGCCTGGGTCGTCAGGGACATGGGTCCGGCATCTTCCTCATGGTCGGGCGCGTCGGCCCATCCTTCACGGCCGGCACGGGGTGATCAAGTGCGGCGGAGCAGGAGGCGGCCCTGGCGGTGGCGCTCGTTCTCGCCCGGTTCGCGGCGGCTGCGGGCGACCTCGGTGAAGCCCGCCTCGGTGACGCGGTCGGCGAGGGCGTCGAGGGGCCAGCGGTACGCGGGGGCGACCCGGTGGTCGAAGGGGACGGGCTCGGCGCCCTCGGCCGCGAAGAAGCCGAGCAGGAGGTAGCCGCCCGGGGCCAGGACGCGGTGGAACTCGTCCAGGAAGGGCCGGAGTTCCGCCGGGGGCGTGTGGATGGCCGAGTACCAGGACAGGACGCCGCCGAGGGAGGCGTCCGGGGCGACCACGGCGTCCATCGAGCCGAGGTCGAAGCGGAGGTCGGGGTGGGCGGACCGGGCGATGTCGATCATCGCGGGGGCGACGTCGAGGCCGAAGGGGTCCAGGCCGAGGTCGCGCAGGTGCGCGGTCATGTGGCCTGGACCGCAGCCGACCTCGACGGCGGCGGTGTTGCCGGTGGAGCGGACGAGTTCGGCGAACGCCGCGAGCGACGCCCGGTCCAGCGGCTGGTCGTCGAGGATGCCTTCGACGAACTCGGTGTAGATGACGGCGACGGAGTCGTAGGCGTCGGCGGTGGCGCTGACGTAAGAGGAAGAATCGGGCACGGCCGCCCACTCTAGGGGCCCGCCGGGCGCGCCGGGGGTCAGCCGACGGTCACGAGGGCGACGCCGGTGGCGGCCAGGGCCAGGCCGACGCGTTGGACGCTGCGGAGCCGCTCGCTGTAGGCGATCCGGGCGAGCAGGACGGTGATCGCCGGGTAGAGCGAGGTCAGGACGGCCGCGAGGCTGAGGAGCCCGCTGTTCACCGCGAGGTAGTAGAGGGCGTTCGCGGACGCGTCCAGGGCGCCGGAGAGGAGGGCGAGGCCGATCAGGCGGCGGCCCGAGACGCCCGCTCCGGGTGCGCCGCCGCGCGCGAGGACGGCGACGAGGGCGAGCGCGACGATCGTGAGGTTTCCGGCGCGGGCGGCGACGAGCGGCCAGAGGCCGCCGTCCGTTCCCGCGTACTTGACCAGGGCGAAGAACAGTCCGAAGCAGACACCGGAGACGCCCGCCATGAGCGGCCCGTTGTCCAGCCGGTTGCGGGAGCGCTCGGCCGGGCCGTCCGACTTCTCCATGCTGACCAGGGCGATCGCGACGAGGCAGATCAGGACGCCGATGAGGACGGTCGCGTCCAGGCGCTCGCCGCGGGCGACGCCGACCGCGATCGGCAGCAGCGCGGACGCCAGCGCGGAGACGGGCGCGACCACCGACATCGGGCCGCGGGCGAGCGCCCGGTAGAACGCCAGCAGGCCCGCGCCGCCGGCCAGTCCGGCAGTGAATCCCCAGGCCAGCGAGGTGGACGTCGGGGTGCGGCCGGTGAGCAGCGCGGAGGCGAACAGGACGGCGAGCCCGGCCGGGACGCACCAGAACAGCGCCTTCAGCGTGCTGGAGTAGCGGGTGACCGTGCCGCCGAGGAAGTCGGCGAGGCCGTAGGACAGTGCGGCGCCGAGCGCGAGGACCGTGACCATCAGTCGAGCAGCCTGGTCTCGATGTGGACGTCCGGGGAGATCGCGCGGAGGTGGGCGGCGAGGGCGTCGCCGGCCGCGCGCAGGCGGTCGAGCGGGTAGGGCTCAAGGCGTTCGAACAGGAACAGGGCGTTCTTGGTGTTCTCGGTGATGCGGGTGCGGACGCACTGCCGCCAGTTCCAGCGGCGGCACGTCACGCCCTTGTCGTCCCGCCAGACGACCTCGCCCTCGGCGGGATGCTCGACGGCCGGTTCGCCGTTGGAAACGATGTCGAACGGCTCGTCCCCACGCGCGCGCACGAGCCGGGCCGGGCCCTCGTAGGTGTCGAGGTCCTCACCGCCGATGGGCAGCGCGTACTCGACGCTGACGGCGTTGTAGGCGTCCACGACGCGGTTGATGGCGGGCAGGGCGTCGGCGCGGCGGAGCAGGGCGTCGACGGACGGACGGGTCCGCTTGGGCTTCGCGCCGAACGCGGCGTACGCCTCGCGCCAGGCCTCGACGTGCGGGTCGGACGGGTCGGCGACGCTCGCGGCGGCGGCCAGCCAGCCCTCGGACGCGGCGTCCGAAGGG
The DNA here is from genome assembly GCF_040675125.1 of Spirillospora sp. NPDC049652. Classification (NCBI taxonomy): domain Bacteria; kingdom Bacillati; phylum Actinomycetota; class Actinomycetes; order Streptosporangiales; family Thermomonosporaceae; genus Spirillospora; species Spirillospora sp. NPDC049652. The sequence goes on from NZ_JBFAOF010000111.1 coordinate 7,463, forward strand.
CCGTTGACCAGGCCCTCCGCGGACATGAGGAGGACCGCGAAGTCGGGGCGGAGCTCGCGTACCCCGGTGTCGACGACGATCTGTTCCAGCATGGCGGATCTCCCCTCGGTCATTTCAGTGAACCTTGTATATCATTATATCGACCGAAGGTAGGATGTCGCGAATGAGCGAGCAGGAGGCGGTCGGCGGCGCCGTCGCACGGACCGTCCGGACGCTGCGCACCGGCCGCGGCTGGAGCCTGGACGAGCTCGCCGAGCGCGCGGGCGTCAGCAAGGGCGTGCTGGTCAACCTCGAACAGGCGCGCGGCAACCCCAACCTCGGCACGCTCATCCGGGTCTCGGACGCGCTCGGCGTCCCGCTCGTCCGGCTGGTGCAGGTGGCCGAGGAGCCGCCGGTCCGGCTGCTCCCGCCCGCGCGGCAGGTGGTGCTGTGGCAGGGCGAGGCCGGCGGAACCGGGACGCTGCTCGCGGGCACCGAACCGCGCCCGACGATGGAGCTGTGGAGCTGGGACCTGCGGCCCGGCGAACTGCGCGAGAGCGAGGCGCACAAGCCCGGCACGCAGGAGATCATCCACGTCGAGTCGGGCACGCTGACGCTGTACGTGGACGGCCACACCGAGCCCGTCACGGCCGGTTCCGCCGCGGTCTTCCCGGGCGACCGCCCGCACGGTTACGGAAACAACACCGCGGAGCCAGTGAGGTTCATCCTCGCGGTACTGGACCCGTAACGGATCCGGGGGGACCGGAACGGCGCGAAGCGGCTCGTGCGTTCAGTGGGTGGGGGACGCTTGTCAACACACCCCCGGACCGTTCATGATCCCGTCCAGCGGGCATGTCGGTCCTGACCTTCACGAGGGGCTGCAGACGGTGAACCGGAACGCGACCCAAGCCCGCGCCGGGGTGACCGGCGCGGTGATGGCGCTCGCCCCGCACACCGGTCCCGGCCCCGGCTCCCGCCCCGGCCCCGGCGACGCTCCCTTCGCGAGCCCGCCGCCGCTGCCCGGCGTGGCGGGCCACCTGCTCTCCGGTGTCGCGGCGGGCCCGTCCGGGGTATGGGTCGTGGGCTCGGTCGGGCAGAAACCCCTGGCGGCACGCTGGGACGGCACGTCCTGGACGGTCCTGCCCGATCCGTCCGAGTCTTCTTTGGCGTCCGCGGTTTTGCTGGGCGCCCGGCTGCGCGGCGTGGCCCACGTCTTCGCCGCCGCACCTGGACGGGATGGTGGTGCGGCCGCTTCCCGGCAGGCGGAGGCCGCAAGGAAGAGCGCAGGCCCGGCATCTGATTCGGTCCTGACGAACCCCGCGAGCCTGACGAACCCCGGAAGCGGCGCGACGCCGACGACGGCCGCGCGGGCGGACGGCGAGACGGTGATCGCCGTCGGGGGCGCGTACGACCGGCTGGAACGCGTGGACGTGGCGCTCGTCCGCCACTGGACGGGTACCGCATGGACGGCTTGGGAGGCCCCTCACCTGCTGCGCGGCATCGTGCTCAACGCCGTCGCACCGGCCGGGGAGGGCTGCGCGTGGGCCGTCGGGCACGCCACTCCGCACGGGCCGCGCGCGCTGCGCTGGGGCGGCACGAACTGGGAGCCGTCCGACGTCCCCGACATCCCGCACGGACGGCTCGTCGCCGTCGCGGCCTTCGCTCCGGACGATGTCTGGGCCGTCGGATCAGCCGGCCGAGACGGTCTCCTCCTGCACTTCGACGGGCGGAACTGGAGCCGGGTCCCGAGCCCGGCCAAGGGGCCGCTGACCGGCGTGTCCGCGTCGGCCCCGGGTGAGGTCTGGGCGGTCGGCCATAACGCCGTCCTGCGCTGGGACGGGCGTCGCTGGTCACGCGTGAGGACGCCGTTGAGCTCGGCGAACACCGTGACGGCCCGCGCGTCCGACGACGTCTGGATCGCGGGAGGCGAGGGCGGGGCGGCGCACTACGACGGCCACGCCTGGACCGTCCATTCGGCCCCGGAACCGGCCGTCTGGCTCGCCTCGGCGTCCGCCCCCGACCGCACGCTCTGGCTCGCGGGCACGCGCGCCCAGGAGCACGCGCCAGACACGCCCGACTCCCCGGCCGTCACCGCACAACCCAAGGACGCTTAGCCCGCGAGCCGCCGCTCAGCCGCTCGGCGGGCGGTGTCAGGAGGTCAGGCGGACGGGCATGGCCAGGTAGCGGAAGCCGGTGTCCGCGTCGGGGTCGGCCTCCTCCCCCTCCTTCTCCGGGTCGGGGATGCCGGTGAGCAGGGCGGCCTTGGTGGGGCTCGCGCATTCGAGGCGGGCGAACTCGGTGCGGATGCCGGCCAGGCCGTCCAGCAGGTACTGGGGGCTGAAGGCGATGTCGATGTCGTCGCCGACCAGCTCGGCGGCCAGCGACTCGTTCGCGCGCGCGGCGTCGCCGGACGCGGCGCGGACGCTGACCTCGCCGCCCGCGAACGCCAGCCGGACGGGCGTGCTGCGCTCGGTGACCAGCGCCACGCGCTTGATCGCCTCCACGAACGGCGCGGTGCGGACGCGGGCCACCGACGTCCAGTCGCCGGTGAGCCGCTTGCGGTAGTCGATGTACTGGTCGTCGAGCAGCCGCGTGGTCATGCTGCGGTCGCCGCCGGACACCCCGATCAGCGTGTCGGCCTCGCCGGTGAGGCCGAGCGACACGGTCGCGCCCGGCCGGATGGCCTTGGCGGTGTCGGCGAGGGTGCGGGCGGGCACGACGACGCCGGCGTGGAAGTCGGCCGCGTCCGGCGACCAGGTGAGCTCGCGGGCGGCGATGCGGTACCTGTCGGTGCAGGCCAGCCACATGGTGTCGGCTTCGAGGTCGATCCGGACGCCGGTGAGCATGGGCAGCGTGTCGTCGCGTCCGGCGGCGGGGGTGACCTGCGCGACGGCGGCGGCGAACGCGTCCCCGGCGACCGTGCCGGCGCGCGCGGGCGGCTCCGGCAGGGTGGGGTAGTCCTCGACGGGCATGGCCTGGAGGCCGAACTCGGCGCTGCCGCAGCGCAGGACGAGCTCGGCGTCCTTGGTCAGGAACTCGACGGGCTGCGCGGGCAGGCTGCGGACGATGTCGGCGAGCAGCCGCCCGGGGACCAGCGCCCGGCCGGGCGTGCCGACCGCGGCGTCCAGCCTGGCCTGCGCGGAGACCTCGTAGTCGAACCCGGCCAGTTCGAGACCGCCGTCCGCGTCCGCGACCAGGCGCAGGCCCGCGAGGACGGGCTGGGCCGGGCGCGCGGGAAGCGTTCGGGCGGCCCAGGCCACGGCGTCGGCGAGCGCCCCACGATCGACCCGGAACTCCATGATCTCCCCTTTTGCTGGGTGATGACCGGCAGCGTCCCGAACCCTAGCCGCCGTCACCGACAGAACTCACCCGCACGGGGGATCCGGATCGCCGGGACGGGGGAAGCGCAGGTCAGGGCCGTCCGCGCAGGATGGGGACATGGAGATCACCTTGGCCCGGCCCGGCCGCCGACCGGCGTCCGCCCCTCTGCTCGGACGGTCCGCCGCCTATGCGGCGGCGATCTGGGGCGTGCTCTTCTCGGCCGTCCACATCTACTGGCTCGCGGACGGACGGCTCGGGCTCCCCGGTGGACGCGGCATCTACGGAACGCCCGCGCTGCTGGTCATCGACGTGATCGCCATTCCGGCGTCGCTGGGCGCGGCCGGGCTGGCGCTCGCGGTCGTCCGCCCCTGGGGAGGGCGGCTGCCGCGCCGAATCCTCCGGGCCACCGTCTGGGGGACGGCGGCGCTGCTCGTCCTGCACGCCCTCCCCAGCGCTGTCGACTGGGTCGCGCTCGCCTCAGGCGCGCGAGAGGTGGCGGACCTCAGCGCGGAGGAGCGTTTCGCCACCTTCCTCTACGAGCCGTGGTTCATGACCGGCGGCGTGCTGTTCGGCTTGGCCGCACGTGCGATACAGGGCCGTCGTTGAGCGCGGACGTCCGCCCACACGCGTAGGCCCCGCACGGGGCGCGGGGCCTACGAGTTTGAGTGCGGGGCCTACGAGAACGAGCGCGGGGCCTACGGAACTGGTCAGAAGAGGACGGCGGCCTGCCCGGCGGGCTGGTTCGAGCGCTCGAAGTCGAGCAGGAACCGCTTGGTCTCGATGCCGCCTCCGTAGCCGGTCAGGCTGCCGGTGGAGCCGACGACGCGGTGGCACGGGACGATGATCCCGATCGGGTTGCGGCCGTTGGCCAGGCCGACCGCGCGGGACGCGGTGGGGTTGCCCAGCTCGGCGGCCAGCTCGCCGTAGCTCACCGTCTCGCCGTACGGGATGCGGGTCAAAGCCTCCCAGACGCTCCGCTGGAACGGCGTGCCCTTGAGTTTCAGCGGCAGGTCGAACTCGTGCCGCCCGCCGGTGAAGTAGTCCGCGAGCTGGGCCGCCACGGACGCGAACGGCTCGTCGTCAGGGTCTCCGGGCGTCCCGAAGGTCTCCTGCGGTGGACGGTGCCGCTGCTGGTGCATGTAGAGCCCGACCAGTTCCGGGCCGTCGGCGACCAGCGTCAGCGGCCCGACCGGGCTGTCGATCATGACGTGGGTGTGCACAGCGGATCTCGTTTCATGCGGGAATCGTGTTGATGGCGTGGTCGCCCGTCGCCCACAGGTGCTGGACGGCGTAGGAGCGCCAGGGCCGCCAGGCCGCGGCGCGCCTGGTCAGGGCGGCCGGGGTGGCGGGCAGGTCGAGCGCCTGCGCCGCGTACCGGACGCCGAGGTCGGACGCGACGAACGCGTCCGGGTCGCCCAGCGACCGCATGGCGATGGTCTCGATCGTCCACGGCCCGATGCCGGGGAGTTCGGCCAGCTTCGCGCGGGCCTCGTCCCAGTCGGCCCCGACGCTGAGGTCCAGGTCGCCGGACGCGAGGGCGGTGACCAGGGTCTTCAGGGTGGTGCGGCGGGATTCGGGGAAGGCGAGGCCGGACGGTTCCAGTTCCATGAGCGCGCCCGGCATCGGGAACAGGTGCGTGAGGCCGCCTCCCGGGTCCTCCACCGGCTCCCCGTGCTCGCGCACGAGGCGCGCGGCGTGGGTGCGCGCGGCGGCCGTCGACACCTGCTGCCCGAGGACGGCCCGGACCCCGAACTCGGCGCCGCAGACCGTCCGCGGCACGCGGCGCCCGGGGGCCTTCCGGACGAGGGGTTCGAGCACGGGGTCGGCGGACAGCAGCTCGTCCACCGCCTCGGGGTCGGCGTCCAGGTCCAGCATCCACCGGCACCGGCTGATCGCGATCGTGAGGTCGCGCAGGTCGGTGAGGGTGAGGGTGCAGGCCACGTACGTGGGGGTCGGCTTCAGCGCGACGACGCCGGGACCGTGCGGGAGCCGCAGTGTCCGCCGGTACGCGCCGTCCCGCCACTCCTCCACGCCCGGGACGGCCGTGGCGGCGAGATGCCCGAACAGGTTGTCCGGGAAGAACGGCTGGCGGAACGGCAGCCGCAGCGACAGCGTTCCGTTCGCGGCGGTCGGATGACCACGGGCCACCCGGTCGCGCAGTTCGGTCGGCGTCTGGGCGAAGACCTCGCGAATCGTGTCGTTGAAGGCCCTGATGGACGCGAATCCGGAAGCGAACGCGACGTCCGACATCGGCAAGGCGCTGGTCTCGATCAGCAGCCGGGCGGTCTGCGCCCGCTGCGCCCGGGCGAGGGCGAGCGGTCCGGCGCCCAGTTCGGCGCGTAGCTGCCGCTCGATCTGCCGGGTGCTGTAGCCGAGGCGGGTCGCCAGGCCGGGCACGCCCTCGCG
>NZ_JBFAOF010000112.1:0-12952 GCF_040675125.1 Spirillospora sp. NPDC049652
GCCAGCTCCACCGCCGCGCGCCCGTCCCCGGCCTCGGCGACCACCTCGACGCCCGGATCGGCGGACAGGATCGCCCGCACCCCCGCCCGGATCATCGCCTCGTCGTCGGCGAGCAGCACGCGGATCACGGCGCCGGCCTCGCGTCCTTGGCGGCCAGCCTGTCGTTCTGAAAGCACAGCCGGTAAACCTCCCCGAGCCCCAGCAGGTTCCCGTCCGACCGGAAGTACCGGCACCGCGCCCCCGCGGGCGCGTCGGGGAACGAGCGGACGCGTTCGGCGTCCGAGTCGATCAGTTCCATCCGGGGCAGGACGCGTTCGACGTCGCGCTGCGGCTGCCCCACCCGCAACGCCGCGAAGTCGGCGGGCCGCAGCACCGAGTTCAGGGTCGCGTAGGCGTAGTAGCCGACCATCACGACCGACAGCGCCGCGACCAGCCCGGCCGGAACCGCGAACGTGACGAGCAGCCCCCGCCGGACCTGCTGCCTGCGCCGTGCCAGCTCGTCCTGGTCCGCCTCGTCCTCGGGACGCGCCAGGACGGCCCGCAGCTCGAACCCGCCGTCCGGGGTGGGCTCCGCGTGCAGCGCGGGGACCCGCCCGGCCAGCCCGTCCAGTCCGCGTCCACCCCCTGTGAGCTGCGGTTTCTCGTCCGCGGGGCCGTTGGTGACCGTCACGGACGCCGCGTCGATCCGCACGGCCACGGCCGCCCCCGGCGCGTGCTTGGCCGCGTTCGTCAGCCCCTCCTGGACGACCCGGTACGCCGTCCGCGCGTCCACCGGAACGCCGTCCTGGACGAGCCGGACGTCCATCCCCGACGACACCGCGTTCCGCACGAGCCCGGCGACCGTGCCGTCGGTGGCCTCGCGCAGCAGCCCGATGATCTGGTGCAGCCGGTCGGTCGCGTCCGCCGCGCCCGCCCGCAGCTCGGCGACCGCCTCGCGGTGCCGCTCGGGCAGGTCGGCCGCGACCTGCAACGCGCCGGCCCGCACGGCGAGAAGCGCGAGATCGTGCCCCAGCGAGTCGTGCATGTCCTGGGCGATCCGGGCGCGCTCGCGGAGCCGCTCCCGTTCGGCGACGATCCGCTGCTCCCGTTCCAGTTGCTCGACCCGTTCCCACCCCGCGCGCAGGAGCTCCTGGTACTGCCGCCGGTACCGGCCCACGAGCCACGGCAGGACACCGAGCAGGACCAGCCAGATCGTCAGCGGGAACCACTGCGTCACGTCGATCCCGCGGACGAGGTTCAGGACGGTCCCGCCGACGAACACCACCGAGAACAGCCAGACCACGGGCCGTGCCCGCCCGGCGCGCCGTCCGGTCAGGTAGGCCAGCACCGGGACCGCGAACGCGAAGTTGCCCTGGACCATCGTGAGGCCGATCCCCAGCAGCAGCGCCACGTGCGGGCGGAACCGTCCGGCGATGCCCGCGCCGACCGCCCCGACCCCGGCGAGCGCCGTCCACCACCGCCAGTCCGTCCCGTGGACCGGCAGCAGCCCGCCGACGACCACCGGGAAGGCCATGACGGCCCACACCAGCACGATTCCGACAACCCGCAGCATCCGGTCACGCTACAAGCCGTCCCCGGCCCTCCGTCACTGCCGAAAGTCAGTGGTCGACGCGTCAGGGCCGCCGGACCTCGCGGTCCGGCGGCCCTGGTCGGCCGGGTCATGGTCAGGCCTTGTCGAAGGTGCGCTTCGCCCAGAGGTAGGAGACGGCCGTGAGGCCGGCGCACCAGGCGGTCGCGATCGCCGCGTCGTTCCCGACCGGCGTGCCGAGCAGCAGCCCGCGGACGGTCTCCATGATCGGCGTGAAGGGCTGGTACTCGGCGAACCAGCGCAGCACGGTGGGCATCGAGTCGGTCGGGACGAACCCGCTGCCGAGAAAGGGGAGGAAGACCAGGGGCATCGGCGCGTTGCTGGCGGCCTCGGGTGTCTGGGCCTTCATGCCGAGCGCGACCGCCAGCCAGGTGACCGCCACCGCGAACAGCGTGAGCATCCCCGCCGCGCCGAGCCATTCGACGACGCCCGCGTCCGGGCGGAACCCGATCGCCAGGGCGACGCCGATGAGCACCGCCATGCCGAGGAGCTGCTGGACGACGCTGCCGACGACGTGCCCGGTCAGGACCGACGCCCGGGAGATCCGCATGGTGCGGAAGCGGGCGATGATGCCCTCGGTCATGTCGGTGGCGACCATGACGGCCGTGCCGGTCGCGGCGGTCGCGGCGGCCATCAGCAGGATGCCCGGCACGACGTAGTTGATGTAGGCCTCCCGCCCGCCGCCGAGCCCCTTGCCGAGCGTCCCGCCGAACACGTAGACGAACAGCAGCAGGATGACGACCGGCGTGACGACGAGCTGGACGGTCATGGACGGGTAGCGGACCAGGCGCTTGAGCTGGCGGCGGGTCATGGTCGAGGAGTCGCGCAGCGCGAGGGCGAGGGTGCTCATCGGGAGGTCTCCTGCTTCTGGCCGGTGAGGGTGAGGAACACGTCGTCGAGGTCGGGGGTGTGGATGCTGAGGCCGGCCGGTTCGACACCGGCCGCGTCCAGCCGGGCGAGCAGCTCCCGCAGCGGCGCGCCACCGCCGTCGGAGGGCACCTGCAGCGTGAGCCGGTCGTCGTCGGACGGGTCCACGAACCCCTGGCCGAGCGCGGTGAGGGCGTCCTTCAGCGCGTCGTCGTCGGTGAACCGCAGCGACACGTGGCCGCCGGGGATGAGCCGCTTGAGCTCGTCCGAGGTCCCCTCGGCGATCAGCCGGCCGTGGTCCAGCACCGCGATCCGGTCGGCGAGCTCGTCCGCCTCCTCCAGGTACTGGGTGGTGAGGAAGATCGTCACGCCGCCGTGGACGAGTTCCCGGACGATCTGCCACATGGAGCGGCGGCTGCGCGGGTCGAGGGCGGTGGTGGGCTCGTCCAGGAAGATCAGCCGGGGGGCGCCGACCAGGGTCATGGCGAGGTCGAGGCGGCGCTGCATGCCTCCGGAGTAGGTGCCGGCGGGCTTGCGCGCCGCGTCCACCAGGTCGAACCGGTCGAGCAGCTCGGCGGCCTTCCGCCTGCCGTCCCGGCGGGACAGGTGCCGCAGGTCGGCCATGAGCAGCAGGTTCTCCTCGCCGGTGAGCAGCTTGTCGACGGCCGAGTACTGCCCGGTGACGCCGATCGCGCCGCGCACCTCGTCCGGCTCGCGGGCCAGGTCGTGGCCGGCGACCCGGACGGTCCCGCCGTCGGCCGCGACCAGGGTGGACAGGATCTGGACGGTGGTGGTCTTGCCCGCGCCGTTCGGGCCGAGCAGGGAGAAGATCGTCCCTTCCGGGACGGCCAGGTCGACGCCGTCGAGCACGGTCTTGTCGCCGTAGGACTTGCGCAGTCCGTCCGCCGCGATGGCCAGGTTCGTCATGGTGGGGGGCTCCTTCGGGGGGAGGGTGCTGCGGGTCAGAGACTGCGGGCGGTGATGTCGCCGGTGGCGGTCGTGGCGCGGATGGCGAGCCGCGTGGCGCCGTCGTTGCGGAGCTCGTTGGTGATGCGGCCGTAGGCGGTGGAGGCGTCGAGCGAGGCCGAGACCCCGGCGGCCGCGCCGACCGAGATCGAACCGTCCTGGGTGCGCAGCTCGACGGTTCCGGCGTTCGCCTCGGCGATGCGGATGCCGCCCTTGCTGAGGGTGATCCGCGCGGACCCGCCGAGCCGCCCGATCTCCACGTCGCCCGCCGCGCCGGTGAGCGTGACGCTCGCGGCGTCCTCGATCCCGACCTGGCCCTGAGCGCCCTCGTAGACGATGTCGCCGAGCGGTCCGGTGGTGTCGAGACCGACGCTCGCCGTGGTGGCCCGCACGTCGGACCCGGCGGGCACCCGGACCGTCACCGCGAGGGCCCCGGACGCTCCGAAGTACTGGTTGCCGGTCGGGGCCTGGATCCGCAGGACGCCGCCCGCGTACTCGACCGAGGTCTGCTCGGCGGCCTTCACGTCCCGGCCCTTGGCGGCGTCGGCGGGCAGGACCTCGACCGTGGTCTCGGCCTGGTCGCCCGCGACGATCCGGATGCTCCCGGCGGGGACGTTCAGGACGGCGGTGACCGGGGCGGTGGTGGCGAACGTCTGCATCGTGCTCTCCTTGCGGCTCTTCGTTTCCGACAACGCAAACGCTACGTTGCTTTCAAGAGTCCCACAACAGCTGCATTGCGCTGTAGATGCATAACAGCAGCTCAAAGGCTGAAAATCATTGCAGGGGAGCTGAAAGTAACGCAACGATCGAAGGGTGTTGCGTTGCAATAAAATGCTGATGAACGCTATGGACGCGCCGCGGGCGGCAGGTCTCGGCCGACCTCGCCGGGCCGACCCTGAGTCGAAAACGAAGCTGGGCGAACGCGACATTCGCGTTCGCCCAGCGGGGAGAGTTTCGGGGACCACCCGATCCGGAGTTCTTCTCCCTGTGGAGTCGGGGAGGCGGATTCAGGGCCGTCCGGTGTCCTGGTCGATGCGTCGCTGGAGTCGGGCGTTGATGCGCTGGGCCTCGGCGAGCTGGTCTTCCAGGATGATGATGCGGCAGGCCGCGTCGAGCGCGGTGCCCTGGTCGACCAGGTCGCGGGCGCGCTGGGCCAGCCGGAGCTGGTAGCGGGAGTAGCGGCGGTGGCCGCCGGCCGAGCGCTGCGGGACGAACAGCTTGGCCGCGTCCAGCTGGCGCAGGAACGCGGGGGTGACGTCGAGCAGTTCGGCGGCGCGGCCCATGCTGTAGGCCGGGTAGTCCTCGTCGTTGAGCTTGTCGTCGAGTTCGTCGTCGGGCCGGTCGCCCGGCGGACCGCCGTCCGCCGTGCCGCTCCGGGGCAGGACGCCGGCGATGCCGGTGGCGGGTCGTGCGGTGTCAGGTTCCATAGATCCTTCCGTGTCGGTCGCGCGGGCGTGCCGGGTGGACGCGAACGGGGGCCCCGGCGCCACTGCGGCGCCGGGGCCCTGAGGTACAACACCATCTATCCGGCCGTGCGGCCGGTCTCGGACCGCGTCTACCGCTCACCTGAGCGGGGACGCGGGGATCGCGAATGCGTGACCGTAGACCACCACCTTGTCTGTGGAACTGCGGTACCCGCGCGGCGTGACTGGAGCCTGCGACGGGCGATCCCGATGGCGCCGGACTCTCCCTTCCTCGACATCACCAACTGGACTTGCTGGTACTGCACTTGCCGGTACTACTACCTGCGGTGTTGCTGTGAGCGGCCCGTGTGGCCGCCCCGGACGATGCCGCCTGCCGGAACCCCTTGCACTGCGTCGGCCCCGGCACGCGCGGCTCGTGCCATCCATCTCACCGGGCAGTTCGTCCTCTGCCCGTCTCATGGACTCGTACTCTGTCGATGTCAGGAACTCTACCCCACCCCGCCGCGAAAATCTACCTTGATCACTACAGGTTTTCGTAGATCGTTCGGAGAGGTGTGTTGCGGGCCCGTGAACAGGTCAGGGTGTCGCGCTATCCGGCCAGGCGATCGGGTCGACGACGAGGAACGGCTCGGCGGCCACGGACGCCGGGGTCATGCCGGTGAACTCCATGACGTCCCGATGCAGGTGGGACTGGTCGGCGTAGCCGGCGTCGGCCGCGACCCGGGCGGCGTCGTCGCCCGCCGTCAGGCGGTGGGCGGCATGGTCGAAGCGGACGAGCTTGACGGCGCGTTTCGGTGGCAGCCCGAGTTGCGCCCGGAACCGGGACCACAGCCGCTTGCGGCTCCACCCGAGCTCGGCCGCGAGCCCGTCGACCCGGACCAGGCCGCGGCTGCCGGCGATCCGGCTCCAGGCCCAGGCCACCTCAGGGTCCACCGGCGGTCCCGCCTCCTGCCGGCGGGCGAGCAGGCCGTCCACCAGCGCGAAACGCTTCTGCCACGAGGGAGTGTCGCCCAGGCGCTCGCGGATCCGCGCCGCCTCCGCGCCCCAGAGGTCGTCCAGGGGGACCGCGACGTTGTCGAGCTCGGCGGGGGAGGCGCCTAGCACGGCGCGGGCGATCACCGGGGACAGGCGTACCTGCACGCACTCGATGTTCTCTCCCCGCGCGCGGGCCGCGCCGCCGGAGCCGAAGCCGGGCCCGGCGACCACGCAACCCTGACGCTGCCGCCCGGCGGCGCTTTCGAGGACGGCGGTACCGTCGCCGAAGTCCAGGAGCAGCGTCACGGCCGGGTGCGGGACCATCCGGAGCGAGTCCAGATCGCGGACCCGGAACCCGGCCATCGTGACGCCGGAGACCCGACTGGGCCGCTGCGGGCACGCGACGTCCCACTCCGCCGCACCGTGCATGAACGTCCGCACCGTTCCATGCTAAGTGGGCAGGCCGAGGGAACATTCGTCCAATACCGGGGCGTGCGCCGGAGACGACAGTGGCCTCATGACTGCTTCTGCTGGCGGCCCGCACGGGCATGGCGGTGCCGACATCACCGAGAGTTCGATCCTGTCGCTGGACGACGGCGACATCCACGTGTGCCAGGACGGTCCTCGCGACGCCCCGGCGCTCCTGCTCGTCCACGGGTCGGCGTCCTCGACCCGCTCATGGGATCCGATGGTCCCGCTGCTGACCGGGGCCCACCGCGTCGTCCGCATCGACCTGCTCGGACACGGCCGGTCGAGCAAGCCGGACGACGGCGGCTACGCGATCCCGGACCAGGCGCGCCGGGCCGGCGCGGTGCTGGACCGGCTCGGCGTGGAGCGCGCCGTGGTCGCCGGGCACTCCAGCGGCGGCGCGACCGCCACCGCGCTCGCCGAGCAGCGGCCCGACCTGGTGACCGCGCTCGTCCTCATCAACACCGGCCCCCGCCTGGACGCCTTCATCACGTCCGACTCCGCCGCGCTCGACCCGTCCCGATGGCCGCCCACCGACGAGCAGATCCGCCGCTTCGCGAGCACCGCGTTCAGCCGTCCGGGCTACCGGGTGCCCGACGAACTGCTGGGCGAGATGCGGGCCATGACCTTCCACTCCCTCGTCGCGACCATGCAGGCCACCCGCGCCTACATGCAGGAGCGGGCGCTGCCGGACCGCCTCGCCGTCCTGGACAGGCCGCTCCTGGTGCTCTTCGGCGCGGACGACCGCAGATGGCGCCCCTCGTCCGCCGATGACTACCGCGCCGTCCCGGGCGCGGTGGTGGAGATGCTGCCCGGCCTCGGCCACACGCCGCCGCTCGAAGACCCGGACCGGACCGCCGCCTCCCTGCTGGCCTTCACCGCGATCCACTCCGCGCGGGGGACCGGATGAGCGGAAGGGACGCCAAGCGTGTGCTCATCTCCGGCGCGAGCATCGCGGGCCCGGTGCTCGCGTACTGGCTCACCCGGCACGGCTTCTCCGTCACCGTCGTCGAGCGCGCGCCGTCCCCGCGCAGGACGGGCGGCCACGCGGTCGACCTGTTCCGGCCCGCGACGGCCATCGCGGAGAAGATGGGCGTGCTCGCCCGCGTCGAGGAGCGGGCCACGGGCACGCGGTGGATGACCGTCCACCCGGAGGGCGCGCGGCGTCCCGTCCGGACGGACCTCACCAGGATCTTCAGCGCGGCGTCCGACCGGCACGCCGAGGTCATGCGCGACGACCTGAGCGAGATCCTCCACGACGCCACCCGCGACGACGTCGAGTACGTCTTCGACGACTCGGTCACCGCGATCTCGCCCGGCGGCGAGGTGACGTTCGAGAACGCCGCCCCGCGCCGCTTCGACCTGGTCGTCGGCGCGGACGGGCTGCACTCCAACGTGCGCCGCATCGTCTTCGGCGCGGAGGCCGCCTTCAGTTCCTTCATCGGGGCCCACCTCGGCGTGCTGACCCTCCCGGACGCCGCCGGCCTCGACCGCGAACTGCTCATCCACGTCGGCGTCGGCCGCACCGCCGGGATGTACGGCGCGCCGCATCTCGGCGGCGCACGCGTCCTGTTCCTGTTCCGCAGCGAACGCGAACTCGACTACGACCGTCGCGACGTCCCACGGCAGAAGGACCTCCTGCGCGGCGCGTTCACCGGTCTCCATCCAGACGTGGACGGCTGGCTGGACGAGCTCGACCGCACTCCCGCCTTCTACTTCGACTCCATCACCCAGATCCGGATGGACACCTGGTCGCGGGGGAGGGTCACGCTCGTCGGGGACGCCGGCTACAGCCCCGGCCCGGCGGTCGGCGGCAGCACCACCCTGGCCATCGTCGGCGCGTACGTCCTCGCCGGCGAGCTGGCCCGGGCGGACGGCGACCACGAGCGCGCCTTCCCCGCCTACGAGCGCGCGATGGCGGACCACGTGCGCGGGGGCCGCGCGGCGGCGCTGAGCGCGGCGAAGACCCTGATCCCCGCCTCCCGGCTCGGCGTGACGGGACTGGCCCAGGGCGCCCGCCTGATCTCCGCGCTTCCGGCGGGCCCCGGCCGCCTGCTCCTCCGCCTCACCACCAGGAGCGGACGGCTGTACAACTCCATGACCATCGACGACCACCCGGCACCGACCGCCGTGCCGAGCCGGAGCGGAGGTCTTGTCGGGGGCGGGTGAGCGCGGCGAGCCGTCCAGCCCGGCCGGGCCCGGTCAGGTGATCGGGGGAGGAGCGCCCACCGAGGACGGCGAGGTCGTCGGGGCGCGCCACCGGCCCACGACCCGGGTGACGGCCGACGGCCTGAACAGCGCCGTCGGCGGGACGTTCATGCCGAAGACCCGGAAGATCGTCCGGCAGGTCGCCGGATCGACGTTGCCCGCCGCCACGACGTGGTCCATGTACTGGTGCAGCAGCTTGACCTTCGCTCCCGGCGGGCGGCCCCGCGTCCAGGGGAAGCGGAGGTCCTCGCCGGTGGCCAGGCCCCACGCGTTGGCCGACTGCGCGGCGGCCACCCGTTGCAGGCGCGCGGTGTCGCGGTGGACGCGGGCGGGGTCCATGCTGTCGATCTCGTCGGCGACGGCCTTGGCGGACATGGCCGCGACCGTCATGCCCTGGCCGTAGACGGGGTTGAAACGGCACAGGGCGTCGCCCAGCACCAGGAAGCCGCGCGGCCAGCGGTCCAGGGACTCGTAATGGCGCCATTCGTTGGCCGTGTTGCGGAACGCCTGCGCGTCCGACAGGGGCTCGGCCTCCCGGAGGGCGTCGTACAGGACGGGGCTGCGGAGACTGCGCGCGTAGGCGAGGTACTGGTCCTCCTTGGTGGGCGGGATGTTCTCCTCACCGCAGCCCAGGAGGGTGGCCATCCAGCGTCCGCCTTCGACGGGGACCAGCACCCCGCCGCGCGGGGTGCTCGGGCTGGTCTGGATGTAGATGGCCTTCCAGTCCTGCCCGGTGGAGTCGGGCAGCTTGTAGTAGCGGCTGGAGTAGCCGAATCCGGCGTCGTAGCGCTCCACCGCAGGCGCGGAGTAGCCGAGTTCGGTCAGCCACCGAGTCGCCTCGGACCGGCGGCCGCTGGCGTCGGCGACCAGGCCCGCGCTGAGGACCCGGGTTTCGCCGGAATCCGCGGTGCGCACGCGGACGCCTTGGACGCCGTCCCGGTCGGGAGTGGCCACCAGCCCCGTGACCTGGCTTCCCTCCAGGAACTCGATGCGCTCGTCCGCCGCCGCCATGCGCCGCAGGACCCAGTCGAGCAGGACCCGGCTGCAGGTCAGGTCGGCGGTGCCCGCGACCCGGGGGAACCAGCCGACAGGGCTCAGCCACAGGAAGTCCCGGGGGACGATCAGCCGGTGGGCGCCGTGGTCGGTGAGCTCCCGCGTCAGGCCGGGAAGGAGGTGTTCGGCGCAGTCGACACCGTGCTTCCAGAACGCGTGGATCTGCGGGGACTGCGGAATCCCCGGCCGGAACGCCGGCTCCTGCGGCAGCGTGTCGCGGTCGACGACGGTGACGCGGGCGAACCGGCGGGCCAGCGCCCGGGCGGCGAGGACCCCGCCGACCCCCGCGCCGATGACGATCGCGTGATCGTCGGCTTCTCCCATGACCAGTCTCCCTCCCGGCACCGGCCCGGTCGCCGGGCCGGCCACCTGTCCGGCGGACGCGCCGCCTGCTCCGCCTCGCGACGTCCGTACGACGCTCGGCACCTCACTGATCACGGTGCGTGGTCTCCCTAGCCAGAATGGGACCTGGCGGGGGACGGGTCAACGGAGATCGGGTGAGCCTGGTGTCACCCTTTGTTCACCGGGGTGCGGGCGGTGGCCTCTGATGTCCGCGACCGGGGAGAACCCGGAGAGTGCCGTCCTTGTCCGGCAATGTCCGGCTGAAGAATCGGCCAAGTCCCGCGCCCACGCCGTCGATGCGGTTTCACAAAACAAGGCATTGGGGACTTTCCGAAAGTGGTTGCGTGCGGCCCGCCGCACCGGCGGTCCGCGCGTCCGGCTTAACGTCACCACGCGGGCCGGCCCCCGCCCCTTCTCGGCGACTCGTGCCCAACCGACGCGGCCCGAGCGGACGGCCTCGGAGACGGCCCCGCGGGAAAGCGAGTCCATCATGGCCACGACACCCGCCACACCGCGCGGCGTCTACTCCGGCTGGCTCGGCTTCGCCGGCGTCCTCGGCGTCCTGCTCGGTGTCTTCAACGTCATCGACGGCCTGGTCGGGGTGTTCAAGAAGGACTTCTTCGTCGCGACGAGCGACAAGGTCCTGCTGTTCGGCTTCACCGCCTGGGGATGGATCTGGATCATCATCGGAATCATCCAGATCATCGTCGGCGTCGGCATCCTGGTCGGGCAGACCTGGGCGCGGGCCGCCGGAGTCCTGTTCGCCGCGCTCGCGATGATCGGCCACTTCATGTTCCTGGCCGCCTTCCCGGTCTGGTCGGCGATCAACATCCTGGTCGCCATCCTGGTCATCTACGGCCTCATCACCGCCCCGCGAGGCGCGCGAGGCTGACCCGTCCGCCGTCCCGGCCGTGATCATGAACGGGTACGGTCGGGACGGTGGTCTTCACCGAGACGCCGCTGACCGCGGCCATGCGCGACGCCGTCCTCGCGGAGTGGGGACGCCGCGTCGAGGCCCCGCCGGAGCGCCTGTACGGCGGCGAGGAGTCGGCGGCCTACAGGGCCGGCGACCTCGTCATCCGGGTCGGGCCGCTGGAGCGGACCAGTGCCGTGGCCGAGTGGTGCCACGCCGTCGCCGCGCACGCCGCCGCGTCCATGCCGGAGGCGGTCGCGCCGCTGCGCACGCGCAGCGGGGCCACGGTCGTCCACGTCGAAGGACGTCCCGTGTCGGTCTGGCCGTTCGTCGAGGGGGAGTGGCCGGACGCCGACGAGGAGCCGATGCGCCGTGAAGGAGCGCGGCTGCTCGCGCGACTCCACCGCGCCGTCGCCGACTTCCGGCCTCCGGCGCGCCCGGTGGCGGGATGGCTGGAGACCGGCCTGGACGGCAAGCCGCCGGCGGACGCACCCGCCCTCGCCGATCCGCAGCTCGACCGGTGGCTGGTCGAGTTCCATCGCCGCCGCACCCTTCGGCACCCGCTGCACGGCGACTACTACACCGGCAACACCCTCGCCCGGGACGGACGGCTCGTCGCTGTCCTGGACTGGGACGAGGCCGTCGTCGGCGCGCCCGAACTGGAGGTCGCGTCGGCCGCGCTGGAGTGGACCGACGAGTTCTCCGCGTCCCTTGAGCAGCGCCGCCGGTTCGTCGCCGACTACCACGAGGCGGGCGGGACGGCGGGCGACATGGACGACGAGACCGTCGTCCAGCTGATCCGGCACCGGCTGCGCCGCGAGGCCGCGTACTTCGAACGCGCGCACCGCGACAGCGTCCCGCCCGACGACGACCTCGACTACCACCGCCGCCGCGTCGAGGCCTTTTTCTCCCTCCGCCCCTGACACCGCATCCCCACCGCGGCGGACGAGGTCAGCGTCGGCCTCGGCGTCGGCTGGCTCGGTGTCTCCCTCACGATGCTCGCCCTGCCGGTGCTCGCCACGTGAGGATGCGCTCGGCATCGCACTGCGCACGCCGCCCGGCGCCGTCGCCAGTGGCGGGCGGAACAATCACTCAGTGCTTCTAAGTGATCGCGTTCGGTGGAAAGCTCGGAGGGTGGAGTACCGACGCTGTGTGGAGATCCTCGCGAAACTGCACGAGAACCCCGAGGGGATTCCCCGGCCCGTGCGGCAGGCGAACGTCCCCCGGCTGCTGGAGGCGCTGGGCCACCCGGAGCGGGGACTGTCCGGAGCGCTGGTGGTCGGGACGAACGGCAAGGGCTCGACCTGCGCGTTCGCGGTCTCAGCGGTGGCCGCGACCGGCGCGCGCGTGGGCAGCATGCCCAGCCCGCACCTCCAGGAGCCCAGGGAGCGGATCCGGGTCAACGGGACTCCCGTCACGCGCGCCGAGTACTCGGCGGCGTTCGC
Source organism: Spirillospora sp. NPDC049652 (assembly GCF_040675125.1). Classification (NCBI taxonomy): domain Bacteria; kingdom Bacillati; phylum Actinomycetota; class Actinomycetes; order Streptosporangiales; family Thermomonosporaceae; genus Spirillospora; species Spirillospora sp. NPDC049652. The sequence continues at coordinate 12,250 of NZ_JBFAOF010000112.1, forward strand.
CGAGGTCTGGCACGCGATCGAGGAGCACGGACTGCCCGTGCTGTCCCAGGGCGTCTTCGCGGCCACCGCGGCCGTCCACTTCCAGCGGGCGGGCGTCGATCTGGCGGTGGCCGAGGCGAGCATCGGCGGGAGCCGGGCGGCGGCCGCGGAGCTCGGCCTGGACGTGAAGGTCCTCACCGGCGTGGGCCTCGACCACACCCGCCTGCTCGGCGACTCCCTGGCCGAGATCACGGAGGCCAAGATCCGAGCCGTGCGGGACGGCGACCATGTGGTGCTCGGACGCCTGATCCCCGAAGCGGCCACCAGCGCGGAGCAGGTCCTCAAGGAGCGCGCAGGGCTGTCCGTGTGGCGGCTGGACCACGAGATCCACTACACCGCCACCGGCCACGGCCCCCGGTCCCTGGTGAGCGTGACCACGCCCCGCGCCGTCCACCGCGACCTCCCTTGCCCGCTGGCCGGCGCACACCAGCACCACAATCTCGCGGTCGCCATCGCCGCGGTGGACGCCATGGCCGAACGCGGCCTCATCCGCGATCCGGACGACGCCCCACTCCGCGCGCGACTGGCGGCCACCCGCTGGCCCGGCCGTCTCGAACTCGTCCCGCACGTCCGGCTGGGTCCCTGGACGGGCCGCGTCCTGCTGGAAGGCGCCACCAACCCGCAAGGCGTGGCGACCGTGGCCCCCGAGTTCCTCCGCCACGCC
>NZ_JBFAOF010000113.1:0-12944 GCF_040675125.1 Spirillospora sp. NPDC049652
AGCGCAAGGATGCCGCCGCCGATGGCCAGGAGCGGGTAGCCGGCAGTGGCGACGACGAAGCCTGAAGCCATGCCGCCAGTGGCGCCGGCGACGGCGATGGCGACATCGACCAGGCCCTGGGTCTTGGCGCGGGTGGCCAGCGGGACGGCGTCGGTGATGATCGCGGTGCCGGTGACGATGCCGAAGTTCCAGCCCAGACCCAGCAGGGCGAGGGCCACCACGAGCGGAGCGACGGAGTCGCCGGGGGCGCTGGCGGCAACGATCCCGGCGACGAGCAGGGTCAGCCCGGAGGCGGCGGCGATCGTGAGGCGGCCATAGCGGTCGACGAGCCAGCCGGTCAGGGGAGAGGACAAGTACATCGCGCCGATGTGGACGGCGATGACGAGGCCGGAGGCGCCGGTGCCGTGGCCGTGGTCGTGCATGTGGACGGGCGTCATCGTCATGATCGCGACCATGACCACCTGGGTGAGCACCATGGCCAGCGCGCCGCCCAGCAGGCGGGGGCGGTGCCCTGCGACCGCCGGGCGTGCCCGGCCGGTGGCTTCGCCCGGCTGCGCGGACGCTGCGGCGGTGCGCTCGGCTTCCAGGGTGCCGGCCAGCAGCAACGGGTCGGGACGCAGCCAGATGACCAGGATCAGAGCGGCCATCGCGTAGGCGACGCCGGCGAGAATGAACGGCCCGGCCAGGTAGGGGATGCCGAGGATGTGGGCGAGGTCGCCGGTGGGTGCGGTGACGTTGGGGCCGACCACGCCGCCCAGGGTCGTGGCGACGAGCACGGTGGACACGGCGCTGGCGCGGTGCGCGGGGGACGCCAGATCGGCTCCGGCGTAGCGGGCTTGCAGGTTGGTGGCCGTACCGGCGCCGTACACGAACAGCGAGAGGAAGAGCAGGACGGCGTTGCCGGCGACGGCCGCGGCGATAACGCCCGCGCTGCCGACGGCACCGGCCAGATATCCGGCGGCGAGGCCGGGGCGGCGGCCGCGGGCTTGAGAGATGCGCCCGACCGCGAGGGCCGCCAGCGCGGAACCGGCGGTGCCCAGGGCGCTGGGCAGACCGGCAAGGCTGGTGGAACGGAGCATGTCCTGCGCGAGCAGGGAACCGACGGTCACTCCGGCCGCCAGTCCAGCGCCGCTGAGGACCTGAGCGGCGACCAGGACGGTCAGGATGCGACGCTGCACCGGGGTACGCGGGGCGTCCTCGGTCCGGGCGGGCACGGTATTCGTCACGAGAGTTCTTTCGATAGGCGTGAACTGCCCGGACGGCGCCACCGGCGCGGCTCCGACGGGTGCGGACGGCGGGGAAGCGACGCCAGGGGCGAGGAAATCACGGGCGGCGTCGACCGGCCGGGCGGCCACGACTCTGATCAGCCCCGCGGCCGCCGTTGTGGCAGGCCGAACCTGTGGCGGCCGCGAAAAACCGGCTGACCGGGCAGGCGAGCGCCCGGCCTGCCCGGTCAGCCCAGGTCGCCGAAGTCCAGGCGGTCGATCAGCCCAGCGGCGGTGAAGGCGGCGACCAGCTCGTCACGGCCCTCGGTGAAGTGCGCCCAACCGTTGTAGTGGACGGGAACCACCCGGCGGGCGCCGAGGATCGTGGCGGCCTCGGCGGCCTGGGCGCTGTCGAGGACGATGAGCGCGTTGTCGAAGAGGACGGTGAAGCGGGGAGCCCCGGCGAACAGGATCGCGGTGTCCACTGGGCCGAAGCGTTCGGCGATCTGCTCGACCACGTCGAGCGAGGCGTTGTCGCCGCTGACGTAGATCGTGGGCAGGCCCTCCCCGGTCAGGACGAATCCGACGACCTGGCCGGTGACCGGTTCGACCTCCTCGCGTGTGCCGGGCCCGTGGACGGCCGGCACGCCCGTCACGGTGACCGTGCCGCCGCCGGGACGGTCCAGCTCGATCGACTCCCAGTCGGCCAGTCCCTTGGCCGCCTTGCCCAGACGCTGCCCGCCCCCGGGCGTGGTGAGGGTGAGCGGAACGTCGGCGAGCAGTGCCCGGCCGGAGTCGTCGAGGTTGTCCGGGTGCTCGTCGTGAGAGAGCAGGACCACGTCGATGCGGCCGAGGTCACCCGGTGCGGCGTGGGAGGGCGCCACCTTGGTCAGCTGACCGCCCGGCACGTGGTACTCGCGGGGAGGGTCGAACGTCGGGTCGGTCAGGAACCGCAGGCCGCCGTATTCGAAAAGGGCGGTCGGGCCGCCGAAGACGCGGACACGGATCTGCTCGCTGGTGGTGCTGGCACTGGCCATCCAGAAACCTCACGGATGATAGGGGGATTATCCGTGAAGGACGGTAGCGGCTTCTCACGGACGAGCGCAACCTCTACCATGAGAGCCATGAGTGAGACCCTGACCGCCGAGTCCGCGCTGCCGCCCGCGCCGGGGGAGGGGGACTATCTCGCCCTCGACTTCGTCAACAGCGCCATCGCGCTGCCCGGAGGGCAGTTCATCGATTTCCTCGGCACCCCCACGGCGACGAATCAGTGGCTCACCGAACGCGGCCTCGCTCCGGCCGATGCCGGGGTGCAGGAGATGTGTGCGACGCAGTTGCGCTCGCTGCGTGAACACCTCAAGGCACTGTTCGCCGCCCATGTCGCCGGGCTGCCCGCTTTGCCCGCGGCTCTGTCCGCCGTCAACGACGCGCTGAGCAGGGCGCCCACGGCCGCCCTGCTGTACTGGGACGAGAAGAACGGCCCCTACCGCGCGGCCCCATGCCCCACCAACGAGATCCTCGACCACGCCCTTGCGACCCTCGCGGCCAACGCGGCCGACCTCCTGACCGGTCCCGATGCCGAGCGCCTCACCGCCTGCGGTTCCAGCCCCTGCAACCGCTACCTGCTACGCCACGGCCGCCGCCACTGGTGCTCCACCCGCTGCGGCGACCGCGCCCGCGCCGCCCGCGCCTATGCCCGCCGCACCCAGCCGAACGCAGACTGACGAACGCAGGCCGACGAACGTGCTGTGTAGCGCTCGGTGGCGGCGCACATGGGCGGCCCCGGGCGATACGCCTCCGCGCCGCTGCATCGGATCGCGGTGTTGCGACCACCTTGAGAACCCGACTTTTGGAATCCGGAGCCGGTTCTCGTTCTCCGAATCAGGCCCTGGAACCAACGAGGACGAGCCCCGTCGAGGATGGGAGGCGAGGCGTCAGGAGGCACGGGAGTCGTACGCCTCGCGGTTGGCGAGGACCTCGTCCATGTGCGCCTGCGCCCAGCCTCTGAGCCCGCGCGCCATCTGGTGGAGCGAGAGGCCGAGGTCGGTCAGCTCGTAGGAGACGGTGACCGGGACGGTCGGCTTCACGGTACGGGTGAGCAGGCCATCGCGTTCCAGTGACCGCAGCGTCTGGGTCAGCATCTTCTGGCTGACCCCGGCCAGGAGGCGGGAGAGCTCGGAGTACCGCATCGTCCTCGGAGCGTCTGCCGTGTCGGTGTGGTCGCCGCCCAGCGCACACAGGATCAGGACGACCCACTTGTCCGAGATCCGGTCGAGCAGACGCCGGCTGGGACAGGCCGCCAGGAACGCGTTGTACTCCATCTTGGCCTGCGCCCTCTGCCGGGCCGCATTCGTCGTCACCGATCGCACCTCTCACCAGCGAGTGGGTTAGGCACTCTAAGGTGCCTACTTCCCAAAAGGAAGCTTCTTCCCAACACTGATGCGGGGAAGCCACCCCGAGCGCGCGACGAAAGGCGACACGATGAGCACACCCTCCCTCCCCGGCGGCACCTGGACGCTGGGCGACCTGACGGTCACCCGGTTCGGCTACGGCGCCATGCAACTGGCCGGGCCGGGGGTCATGGGACCGCCCGCCGACCGCGAGGGCGCCCTGGCCGTCCTGCGCGAAGCGGTCGAAGCCGGTATCACCCACATCGACACCAGCGACGCCTACGGACCTCGCGTCACCAACGAGCTGATCCGCGAAGCACTGCACCCCTACCCCGAGTCGCTGCACATCGCGACCAAGGTGGGCGCGACCCGCGACGCCAGGGGCGGCTGGCCCACGGCCCGGCGCCCCGAAGATCTGCGCCGCCAGGTCCACGACAACCTCAGGTCCCTCCGGCTCGACGTCCTCGACCTGGTCAACCTCCGACTCGGCAACGCCGAGGGCCCTCAGCCCGGTTCGCTCGCGGAGGCGTTCGAGACGCTCGCCGAACTCCAGCGGCAGGGCCTGATCCGCCACCTCGGGGTCAGCAACGCCACCGAGGAGCAGATCGCCGAGGCGCAGCGCATCGCGCCGATCGTGTGCGTGCAGAACAAGTACAACCTCGCCCACCGCCACGACGACAAGCTCATCGACCGGCTCGCCGCCGACGGCGTCGCGTACGTGCCCTTCTTCCCCCTCGGCGGCTTCACCCCGCTCCAGTCCTCGGCCCTCTCGGCGGTCGCCGCCCGGGCGGAGGCGACACCGATGTCCGTCGCCCTGGCCTGGCTGCTGCAGCGATCGCCGAACATCCTTCTCATCCCCGGCACGTCCTCAACGGCCCACCTACGCGAGAACATCGCCAGCGCAGGACTCTCCCTCGCCCCCGAGGACCTGACCGAACTCGACGCCATCAGCCCCTGATCCCCAACCCAGAGCGCCCCACAGCCTCACCTGGAAACCCCCACCCAGACCGGCTCCGGTCGCCCCCGCCCAACCGAAGCCGAACCAGGACGTGTATCCCCTCAGGGGCGAGCGCCTGGGCAGAACCACGCGCAGACTAGTGCCCCGATGAGCAGGGGCGGCGGATGTTGGGGACGGCCCGCACGCCGCCGTGCGGGGTGCGGGCCGGATGGGAGCGTTTGCCGGTCTGCCTATCACCACGGGTCCCAGGCGAGGGCGGGCTTGCGCGTGGCGATGATGCGTCGGACTGCAGCGATCACGAGTGGTCACCTCCTTTCACCGTCGAGCGGGCATGAGCGCGGGGTTCCCCGGTGGGCCGGGGGCGGCGAACGCGGTGGAGAGTGAAGGGGCGGGGGCCGGCGCGGTCGGTGACCAGAGGCCGGGTGTCGCCGCCGGTGACGGTCAGGCGGGCGCCCTCGGCCAGGGCGTCCAGGGTTTCGTTGATCATGGTGTGGGCGATGGCGGCGCCCGCGCAGGTGAAGGGGCCCGCGCTGAACGGCAGCCAGGGGCCGCACTGCTCGGGGTGTTTCCAGCGTTCGGGCTGGAAGGCGTGCGGGTCGGCCCAGGCGCGCGGGTCGTGGTGGAGCAGGTAGGGGCTGACCGACAGGACGGTGCCGGCCGGGAAGGACATCCCGCCGAGTTCGACCGGGCCGGGGGCCGAACGGCCGACCATCCAGACCACCGGGCGGTGCCTGGCGGATTCACGGTTGATCCAGTCGGACGGCCACGGCCAGGCGGTCTCCGGGGGCAGGCTGGAGCAGGCTTGCAGCAGCGACCACGCCACCGCGTAGCCGACGGTGCCGATGATCGTGCCGAACAGCTGTCGGTACAGCGATCCCAGCCGGCGTTCGTCAAGGGCCTCGGGACAGGCCGCGATCACCGCGTCCAGCAGATCACGCGGCGCGGCGTCGCCGGTGTGGCGGCGCCGGTCCCGCACATGCTCGGTGGCGGCCGCCTGACGCGCGGACCGAGCAGCTCGGCGCGTGCGCGCTGCCGCACGGTCACCGGCTGGATGGCGGGGCCGCTGCCCGCGGCCCGGTCCATCAGCCAGCGCAGCCGGGGCGGGGCGTCGGGGTGCAGCAGCACGTCCCGGGCGGCCTGGTGGACCAGGACGGGCCCGGTCATCGGCCACCGGCTGGTCTGTGGAAGCGTCGCGGCGGCACGGCGGATCCGGTCGCAGTAGGTCGGCAGGTAGCCCCGCAGGATCGCGCGCACCCCGCGCCCCACCGCCACTTGCTCTGGGCAGCTGGACGGCCGGCCCCCGAAGAAGCTCGCACCCCCGCCGTGGAACATCGAATCGCGGAGCACGCTGAGTGCCAAGCCGGTGTCGCCGACACACCAGCCGCCCCACGGCAACGCGAACACCGGATCCGCGCTGCGCCGCCACAGCCCGTCCAGGACCACCAGCGGATCCCGACGGAAACGGCGCATCTGCCCGGACATCCACCACACCTCCTCCTTCCAAGGAGGCGCCTACCCATGGAAATCGGATAATTTCCCTGAGTGACTAAGGGGTGGCTGGAGCCATCACAGCATCTATCCCGGAGGTAGGGGGTCGGGGGTGGCATCCACGCCAATGACTACCCACCGCGGTCATTCATCGCACAAGGTCATTGTCCGCCTGGGGCGTCGTCGGCCTCGGCACGGAGTACTGGGAGTAGCTTCAGCGGCAGGCGGGGGCGGAGGTCGACCGGCAGGCATGCGCACTGCTTACCCGGATCAAGCCGGCGCTGGAAGATCTCGGTGTATCTGGAAAGGTGCGAAGCTCTGGGCGACGGGCATGAGCTCGATGACGTTGATGTTGACATGCGCCGGCAGCGACGCGGCCCAGGCCACGGTCTCGGCGATGTCGGTCGGGCCGAGCGGCCGCATTCCGGCATAGACGGCATGGGCCCGCTCCCGATCCCCGCCGAACCGGACGGTCGAGAACTCCGTGTCCCCGCACATGCCGGGCTCGACGCAGGTGACGCGGACGCCCGTGCCGTGCAGGTCACTGCGCAGGTTCTGGCTGAACTGATGAACGAACGCCTTGGTCGCGCCGTAGACGTTGCCGCCGGGGTAGGGGTAGGCGCCGGCGACCGAGCCCACGTTGACCACGTGTCCCCGGCCGTGTGCCACCATGCCCGGCAGGATCGCCCGGGTGCAGTACATGAGGCCCCTGCAGTTGGTGTCGAGCATCTGATCCCAGTCGTCCAGGTCGGCGTCTTGGGCGGGTTCCAGTCCCCTGGCGAGGCCGGCGTTGTTGACCAGCAGATCGATCTCGGCGAACTCGGCGGGCAGGGTGGCGATCGCGTGCTCGACCGCGGCTCTGTCCCGTACATCCAGTTGGAGCGGGTGGACGGTGTCCGGATGGTCGGCCGCGACCTTGGCGAGCAGGTCCGCTCTCCGCGCCGATGCGACGACGCGGGCGCCGTCGGCCGCGAGGCGGCGGGTGATGGCGGCGCCGAAGCCGGTGCTGGCGCCGGTGACGAAGGCGGTCATGGTCATGGACTCACTGCTCTCCGGGGATCGAGTCGAGGAACGTGCTCAGCGCCTCGTTGAATTCGGCCGGCGCTTCGAGGTTGGGCATGTGCGCGGCGCCTTCGACGACGACGAGTGTGGAGTCCGGGATGAGCCGGTGCATGAGCCGGGCGTCGCCGAGCGGCGTGAACTCGTCCTCGTCGCCGACGACGATGAGCGTGGGCACGCGGACGCGCGACAGCGACGCGACGTAGTCGGGACGCTCGGCGCGGCCGCGCAGCGCGGCGGCGGCTCCCTCGGAGGATGTTCCCCGCATCATGCTGAGGACGTGCTCGGCCACGGCGGGGAACCGCCGGATGTTGGCGGGCGCCACCATCTTGGCCAGCACTTCCTCCGCGTAGCCGCCCATGCCCTCCTTGAGCAGCCGTTCGGCCATCGCGTTGCGGGCCCGCCTGCCTTCTTCTGTCTCCGCCTGCGGGGCGGTGTCGGCGAGCACGAGTCCGCGGAGCCGGTCTGGGAACAGGCGGTGGAACTCCATGACGATCTGTCCGCCCATGGACAGGCCGCCGAGGACGATCTGTTCGACGCCGAGGTGGTCGAGAAGGCCGGCAATGTCTTGGGCGAAGGTCTGAAGCGGCGTTTTGCCCCGCACCACGGTGCTCCGGCCGTAGCCGCGCAGATCCGAGACGATCACCCGGCGCCCTTGGCGGCCGACGTGCTGGACCTGGGGTGACCACATCGAGCGGTCGAAGGGGTGGCCGTGGACGAGCACCAGCGGCGGCCCGGTGCCCCCGGGGTTGTGGTCGTCATAGGCGATGGCGATCTGCCCCTTGATGAAAGTCCCCACCGTGCGCGCCTCCTGGTCGGATCGGCTTGACGGCTCGAGGCTATTGGAAGCAATATGTCGGTGCAATAGAAGAATTGCACTCGGAGCAATGTTGGGCGGGGATGGGATGGACGACTACCGGCGGATCGCGGACGCGATCGCGGCACAGATCGTCTCCGGTCGGCTCCGGCCCGGGGACCGGCTACCGCCGCAGCGGCAGTTCGCCCGCAAGCACGGCATCGCCGGTTCCACGGCGGCGCGGGTGTACGGCGAGCTGATCCGGCGCGGTCTCGCGGTCGGCGAGGTGGGACGCGGCACGTTCATCCGCGCCGCCGCGCCGTCGAGCGAGCCCGCCCTCGCCGAGCCGGCCCGAGCAGGGGTGGACCTGGAGCTGAACTTCTCCTTGCCCCCGGAGCAGCCCGCGCTCCTGGCGGAGAGCCTGGGCGGAATGCTGCGCCCTGACGTGCTGGCCGGTGCGCTCACCCCCATGGGCGCGGCGGGCACACGGGCCGTACGGGAGGCGGCGGCCGCGATGCTGTCCCGTCCAGGCTGGAGCCCCGATCCCGGCCGGCTGCTCGTCGCGGGCAACGGACGGCAGGCGATCGCCGCCACGCTCGCCGCCCTGGTCCCGGCCGGTGACCGCGTCGGCGTCGAAGAGCTGACCTACCCCCTGGTCAAGGGCATCGCCGCCCGCCTCGGCATCACGCTGGTCCCACTCACCATGGACGAGGACGGGGTGCGCCCGGAAGCCATCCGATCGGCCGGGCCGCTGCGTGCCGTCTACCTCCAGCCAACGCTGCATAATCCGCTCGGCGTCACCATGCCCGAACAGCGGCGCTCCGAGATCGCCGCCGTTCTCCGCGATCTCGGGATCTACGCGGTCGAGGACGGCATCTACGCGTTCCTCCGCGACGATCCACCGCCGCTGGCCGCGTTCGCGCCGGAACATGTCATCGTCGCCGACAGCATGTCGAAGCGAGTGGCCCCGGGGCTGACCGTCGGTTTCGCGGTGACCCCGGAGGCGATCGGCGACCGGGTCGCTTCGGCGCTACGCTCGGGCGGCTGGACCGCTCAGCGCTTCGCGGTCGAGGCCGCAACGCGATGGATCACCGACGGCACGGTCGCGACCCTCCAAGAGATCAAACGCCGCGACGCGGCGGCACGCCAACGGCTCGTCCGCGAGCACCTCGGCGAGTTCGCCGTCGAGGCTGATCCGCAGGCCTTCCACTGCTGGTGGCGGCTGCCCGACCCATGGCGGGCCGACACCTTCGTCGCGGCCGCCGCCCGTCGTGGCATCGCCGTCACTCCCGGCGCGGCCTTCACCGTCGTCGTGGCCCACGCGCCCAACGCCGTCCGGCTCGCCCTGTCGGCACCACCGCTCGGCACCCTCGCCACGGCACTGGCGACCCTCGCCGCGCTGGCCAGGACCGGCCCCGAGGACACCGGGGTCGAGTAGGAGCCAACTCGCCAGAAGCACAGACCACGCTCATCGCACGCCCCGCCGCCGGGCCCGGCGAGCGATCGAGTTGATCACCATCCGGGTGCCGGACGTACGTGCTGTCGGCGGCCAGGAGCGAGGCGAAGGCGGCCACCGGCACGGCGGCGGCCAGGGGGATCGGGCAGCCGGTGTTGCGCAGGCCACGTGCGACGGCTTCGGTGTTGCCACCGGTGGCGCGCCGCCGTCGGTCGGCCAGGCGTGGTGTGGTCAGTAGTGCCGGCGTGGGCCAGAACAGGACCCGGTGATGGGGTGGGGCGCTGGAACGATCCATGTGCGAGCGTCGCCGAAGGGTGCGAGCATCGCCGGGCGATCGGGAGGTGGACGGCTTGGATGAGCCGACGGTTCGGCCGAATGAGACGACGATGCCGCTGATGCCCTGCGTGTCGGTGGAGGAGACCCTCGCGTTCTATGAGGCGCTGGGGTTCAAAGTGGCCTACAAGCAGAGCAAGCCCTACGTGTACATGGCACTGCAGTGGAGCGGGTTCGAGTTGCGTTTCGGCCCGGCGCCCAAGGACCTCGACCCGGCTCGGGAGGAGTCCGGAATCTGTCTGGTCATGGTCGACGCCGTGGCGCCCTACCACGCGGCGTTCGTCGCGGCGATGCGCCGGACGTACGGGAAGATACTGGGATCGGGCCTTCCGCGGATCACCCGCTACCGCCCCGGCGCGTCCCGGTTCACGGTGATCGACCCGTCCGGGAACTCGATCATCTTCGTCCAGCGCGACGAGCCCGACGAGTTGGAGTACGGCGGGTCGACGAAGCTGGCGGGGCTCGCCAAGGCGCTCGACAATGCTCGGATCCTGCGCGAGTTCAAGCAGGACGACCTCCAGGCGTTCCGCGCGCTGAAGTCCGCGGTCCGCAGGCACGGCGCGAACGCCTCGACGGCCGACCGGGCCGTCGCACTGTGCCACCTCATCGATCTGGCCGGAATTCTCGGCGAGCCCACTGACGCCTGGCTCACCGAGCTGCGCGCTCTGGAGCTCACTGACGAAGACAGGCAGCGCATCGAGACAGAAGCCGGACACCTCACCGGGCTTCGCGATTGGCTTCCCGACATTCGGTGAGGAAGCGGCAGAACGGCGGTAAGGGACCCTGGCAGTTCCACACTGTCGACCGCTTCAGATCCCAGACCGTCGGCGGACGCCCGGACCAGCGCCGGAACCCGCGCGCTTGGAAGCAGGCGAACCAGGCGCTCTGCCCGAGACACGCTGCGCGGGCTCGGCGGCAGCCACCGCCACTCGCGGCGGGACGTGCCGGTCGCGATCGAGACCGGTCACGGCCTGACCGTCGCGGCGCTGCGGCGGGCGGGGCAGCCGTTGGTCGTGGTCAACCCGACGGTGGCGGCGGCGGCCTACCTCCGGGACATGGCCTCCTGGCGCGGACGGCCGGGCGGGACGCTCAGTCCCATTCCCAGCGGAGGCCGTGCACGCCCGGCCGCAGGTCCTCGGCCACCAGGTGGACCGACCCGTGCGCGTTCGGCACCACCTCGGCGACGTCCAGCTCGGGAGCTCCCACCGAGCGGCGCGCGAACCGGTGGCAGCGGACCGGCAGCGCCGCCGCGTCGAACGCCACCTGCAGCACGTACTGGCCGGTCGGGAACCGGAACCCCCGCTCGTAGCTGTCGCACTGCCGCCCGCTGCCGTCGGCGACCTCGTAGCGCAGCAGGTACGTCTCGTCCGGGAGCAGCACCGAGTCGAACATCAGCTCGGCCACGACCAGCAGCGCCGCGGGATGCCTGCGGACGCGCCCGACCCGGCAGCCGTCCAGCGCCCTGACCTCCACCTTCGCCACGTCGCAGCCGGGGTCGCCGCGGTACACGGTGACGCAGCGGTCCACCCGCTCCTCGCCGGGCCGCGCGCGGACGGTCTGGAACAGCTCGCGGCGGCGGCCGTCCCGGTCCGTGCCGACCTCCAGCCGCTCGTACAGGTGGACGGTCTCCAGCCCGCGCCCGGTGAGCGGCCCGCCGAAGTCGGCGAGGACGGCCTCCAGCACCGGCCCCTGCGGCAGGACCTCGCGGTAGGCGACCGAGCCGCGCGGCAGGCCCGCGCCGCGTCCGCGCGGGCGCGGCGGGCCGAGCAGCGCCGTCAGCGACCGGTCGGGCAGCGCCAGCACCTCCTCCAGCGCCCGGACGGCCCGCAGCGACTCGGGCCGCTCGGGCCGCCTGCGTCCGCGCTGCCAGTAGCTGAGCGTCGTGACGCCGATGTCCACGCCCTGCCGGGCCAGGTGATGGCGGACGCGGTGCAGCGACAGCCCGCGCTCGGCGATCGCCGTCCGCAGCGCCTCGTGGAACGGTCCTTCGCGCAGCGCGTCAAGGAGCCTCCCGGCCTCGTCCGGCAGGGGCGGCCCGACCGTCCCGGCGGACGAGGCCGGCTCGCCCGGTCCGTCGGCGGCCGCGTCGGCGAGCGGGTCGGTGGGCCGGTCGCGCTCGGTCAGCCGGTTGTGCATGGTCGGCACCTCCCGTGGCGGGGTCAGGGGTCCGAACGGCGTTCACCGTGAACTTTCACAGCGCGCCCGTCACCTGACTCTTCGCGTCCCCTCTATCCGGCGTTTCACCGCATTTCAGGCATCGTTCACGGCTGTTCACACCCGGATCCGGTCCGCGCGCGGCTCGCGAGCGTTCACGTTCGGCACGCCGCCGCCGCGCGCGGCCCTTGTCCGGGATGCCCGGGACTTCCGATCATCGAGACGCGTGGGCGCCGCCGGACGCGGCGGATCTCCGGCCCACGCGCGGAGCGCCCCGATCCCGTCCCACCAGCAGGCTCAGTCAGGAGCACCCACGATGCACCTCCGCAGACCCCTGCGCGGCCTCGCCGGCCTCGCGGCGGCGGGCGCGGCCCTCGCGGCCACGACGGCGGTCCTGTCCCCCGTCCCCGCCCTGGCGGCAACGAAGAACATCCTCGACATCACCATGCAGGCGCAGCAGAACTCGAACTGGTGCTGGGCCGCGTCGGGCAACACCGTCGCGTCCTACTTCGGCAAGAACTACAGCCAGAACCAGTTCTGCAACCTGGCGTTCGACCGGGCGATCAACTCGTCCTGCGGCAACTGGCAGGCGACGCTCGCCGACGACCAGGAGGCGTTCCGGCAGATCGGGATCTCGCCCGGCACCTACGTCTCGGCGTACCTGTACTACTCGTCGATCATCCGCGAGGTGGACGCCGGACGTCCCGTCATGGCCCGCATCCAGTGGAGCTCCGGCGGCGGCCACATGGAGGTCCTGTACGGCTACGACCAGAGCAACAGCTGGGTCTACTGGGGCAACCCCTGGGGTTCCAGCCCCCGCTACAACTGGGCGAGCTACGACTACTACGTCGCCAACAGCTCGTTCAGCTGGACCCACTCCCTCGACCGGATCAACGAGTAGGGAAGCGCCATGACCCCCATCCGCATCACGGCCGGGGCCCTGGCCCTCGGCGCGGCCGCCCTGCTGGGCACCGCCACGGCGGCCTCCGCCACCCCGTCCCCTGCCGCTCCGTCCCCGGCCGACCTGGCCGCCGCGCAGCGCGCCGCCACCGACCAGCTTCCGCAGATCGGACGCTTCTTCGCCGCGCGCGGGCAGGGCCGCCAG
>NZ_JBFAOF010000114.1:0-12878 GCF_040675125.1 Spirillospora sp. NPDC049652
GCCGCCAGTAGCCGCTGCCGCGCGGCCGTCGCCCACGGCGCCGTCACGCGCGGCTTGGCGATCGGCCGCCGCTTCTTGCCGGAGTCGTCGCCGGTCAGCATGAACGCCGCGGCCGTCAGCGCGATCGCGACCGCCGCCGCACCGGCGATGAGCAGCGGAGAGGGAATGCCGAGCACCCGCCCCATCAGCTTCTTCGACGCCTTGCCGCCGCCGCTGGCACCACCGCCGCCGACCCCCGAGCCGGCCGGTCGCGGACCGAACGGTTCTGAACGGCCGGGGTCGTTTCCGGGCACCTCCGGCCCGTCGCCCGAAAGAGCCGCCCGCTCGGACGGACGGTGCTCGGCGGACGTCTCGACGGGGTGAGAAGGGGGTGCGGGGGAGGTCCCCCCCTGGTTCGAACTCACGCAGCGCTCTTCCTGCCGACGACCGGACAACAACAAAGAGTGCCGGACGGGACGCGGTGGTGCAGCCCGTCCGGCACTCTGATCGCCGGCGTCATGCCCGGCGCGGTGTCGGCCCCCGCGGGAGCCGGCGCCGGGGTGTTACTCGGAGTCCAGGTTCCGCTGCAGCGTCTGGACGTCGTTGGAGGACGTGGCGAGCGACACCGCGTACGGCGTCACCCACACCCGCTGGTAGTTCTTGCCCGTGCGCGCCCACTCGCCGCCCGAGATCGTGCACTGGACGGGCACGTCGTCGTAGGAGGTGACGGTTCCGGTGCTGGTGCAGTCGCCGAAGTACTTGCCGCCGTCCTGCTTCTCGGTCAGCCGGAAGGTGACCTTGACCGTGATGGACGACAGCGAGCCGCGCGTGCTCCAGACGTTCGCCTTCACCGTGCAGGGCTGGCCGAACGTCTTGCAGCTGACGAACTCCGCCTTGCCCTGGATGCGGGCGGTGTGGTCGGAGTCGACGGCGTCGGTCAGCTGGCCCATCTGGGACCGCAAGTCGCTGATCGCCGGGGTGGCCGCGGCGGACGACAGCGCGGTGACGTCCGCGTTGACCGTCGGGTAGCCGCTCTCGTAGCGGAGCAGCTGCGGGTCGCCGTCGGCGGTGACGTAGAAGCTCGTCCCGATCGCGGTGATCTTGATGGCCTTCTTGCCCTGGGCCGTGGTCTTGGTCGTCGTGAGCCGGTACTTGCTGTACTTGCGCATCTGGTCGGCGACCGCGGTCGGGGTGAGGTTCTCCTTGAAGTCGACCGACAGGTCGGTCGAGCTCAGGGCGCCCCACTGGTCGCCGTCCTTGAGCATCCCGGAGTTGACCGTCGAGGTGAACTTGCCCGACCAGTACGACTTGGGCGCCTTCACGAACAGCTTGTCGTCGGCCGACAGGAACGTCAGGTTCGTGCCGCTCCAGGAGACCGGGCCGTAGGCGCGGCCGCCCTTGGTCACCTTGATCTCACCGTTGAGCGAGTCCGACGCGGAGCCGACCGTGCCCTTGTAGGTCAGCATCCGCGCGGCGGCGACGGCGTCGGCGGCCTTGGCGAGCCGGTCGGCCGGCTTCTGGCCGCTGTTGTTGACGACCACCACCACGACGACGACCACGATGATGACGACGAGCAGCGCCACGCCGCCGATGATCGCCGCGATCAGGCCGCCGTTGCCGCGGGGCTTGCCGGGCGGCGGCATCCCCGGTCCCGGCGGCATCCCCATGCCGGGCTGCATCCCGGGGGGCATGCCCTGGCCGGGCGGCGGCGGCGCGTAGAACGGCGGCGGCGTCTCGGGGTTGCCGTAGCCGGGCCCGCCCGGGGCGCCGGGCGGACCGTAGCCGGGCGCGCCGGGGGCGCCCGGGTACCCGGGACCGCCCGTCCCGCCGGGACCTCCGGGGCCCTCGGGCGGCGGAGGCGGCCAGGAGGGACCGGCCGGGGGGTCCCATCCGGGCGGCGGCGGGGGAGGACTACTCATCCGGTCACATCCTTCCAGGTCATATGACCTCAAATGCCTGTCCAGTGTGCAGCAAAGATCAGGGGGTGTGGTCCGCGGCCCCCCAATTGGTGGGCAATTGTGAGGTTGAAGTTATTCGTCGGTGAGAAGCGCTCCGTCCCGCCTCCGGCGCACACGGGACGCGGCCGGACTTTCCCGCTGGTCGTGCGGGTGGGCGGCCGTCGCGCGGCCGGTGACCTCGGGATTCGCAATGATCTTGAGGTGTCGGGCGGGGAGCGGACCGGGTACGCCGGCCACGTTGCCGAGCCGTCCCATATCGGCCATCACGCATCCGAACGTAGTGGCGGCCGCCGACATCGGCCGCTGGGCGGCGTCCGCCCCGATCGTCGGAAGGGACGTCACCGTTCGGCGCGCGTTCGGCGTCCGTTGTGCCCACCTGCATGCGACGCGTCGGGTGACTTTTCGGTTCCTTCAGGAAATCGCCCCCGCCGGTGGCGGCGAGCGGCGCGCTCCTCGTCGTCATGTCGCCTCCCGTCGCCGCCGGTGTCGCCGGAACGCGCCGAACGCGGTGGTTCCTCCCACCAACGTGAGGCGAAGCGTCCGGTTTGTGAACCCGTCAGATGCGTGGGCCGGGCTACGCCTCACGGCGGAGCCGGTCGGGGATACTTGACGGGACCCGGCCCCGGAGGAGCCCGTGCAGGACTATTTCCACACCTACGGTGTCGTCGCCGCGCTGCTCGCCGTCGGCGGAGCCCTCGTCGCCGGCGGGCTGGCCGCCAACCGCCTGCTGCGTCCGAGCCGTCCGACCGGGGAGAAGCTCGCCACCTACGAGTGCGGTGTCGACCCGGTCGGCGAGGGATGGGCGCAGTCCTACGTCCGCTACTACGTCTTCGCCTACCTGTACGTCGTGTTCGCGGTGGACGCGGTGTTCCTCTTCCCTTGGGCGACCGTCTTCTCCGCGCCCGGCTACGGCATGACGACGCTGGGCGAGATGTTCGTCTTCCTGGCCTTCCTCGCCGTCGGACTCGCCTACGCGGGCAGGAAGGGCGTCCTGTCGTGGGTGTGAGCGGCGGGCCGGGCCGCGAGGACGTGGGCCAGAATGGCCGGATGAGCGCCGTGGATCTTCCGCCGCCCAGCATCGGGCCGCTGTCGCGGCTCGCGCCGAAACCGGTGCGGTTCGTGCTCAACTGGGGCCGCCGCTACTCGCTGTGGGTCTTCAACTTCGGGCTCGCCTGCTGCGCCATCGAGTTCATCGCGACGTCGATGAGCCGCCACGACTTCATCCGGCTCGGCGTGATCCCGTTCGCGCCCGGCCCGCGCCAGGCCGACCTGATGGTGGTGTCCGGGACCGTCAGCGACAAGATGGCCCCGGCCGTCCGCCGCCTCTACGAGCAGATGCCCGAGCCGAAGTACGTCATCTCGTTCGGCGCGTGCTCCAACTGCGGCGGCCCCTACTGGGACTCCTACTGCGTCACCAAGGGCGTGGACCAGATCATCCCGGTGGACGTGTACGTGCCGGGCTGCCCGCCGCGTCCGGAGGCGCTGCTGCACGGCATCATCCGGCTCCAGGAGAAGATCGCCGCCGAGTCGCTCGGCGACCGCTACGACGGCGGGTCCGACCCGGTCACACCGCCGCCTCCGCCGCGTCCGCTTCCGGCCACGGTCCTCCGCCGCCCGATCCAACCCGCTCCGCCGCCGCCTGAGCCCGCCCCCAGCCCTGAACCGGGCCCCGAACCGGCACCGCCGCCCGCGTCCACGGACGAACGCGAACCGGACGCACCCGCCTCGCCTGCGCCCGATGCGTCCGCCGACGTCACATGGCCCGTGCCCGAACCCGGGATCCACCAGCCGCCCGACTCGGTGACGACGATGCCGCTTCCGCCGGTCGTCGAGCCGGACGACGCGACCGTCCCCTCGGAGACCGTGAGACTTCCGCCCGCCGGGCTGGAGGCGAGGCGTCCGCAGGAGACGCCACCCGCCGGACGCGGCAAGGAGAACGGATCCGGGCGCGGCCGCAGGGCCCGGCTCCAGGAGCACGACCCGTCGATCATCCCCGGCCTCGCGGACGACGACGCAGGCGAGGACGCGGGCGGCGCGGGCGTCCACAGTGATCAGGGCGACCAGAGCGACGACCAGATCGGCAGGACGCGGTGACGCCCGCCGAACTCGCCGAAGCGTGGACGACGCGGTTCGGTGACGCCGCCACCACGTCCGAGAGCCACGGCGAGGTCACCGCCGACGTCCCCGCCGAGTCCTGGCTGGAAGCGCTGACGTTCGCGCGCGACGACCTCGGTTGCGTGTTCTTCGACTGGCTCACCGCGGTGGACGAGCTGGAGGACGGTTTCGCGATCGTCGTCCACCTCTACTCGCTCGAAGGCCGGCACCACATGCTCGTGCGCACGCGCGTCCCGCACGAGAACCCGGCGCTCCCGACCGCGACCGGCGTGTTCCGCGGCGCGAACTGGCACGAGCGCGAGACGTTCGAGATGTTCGGTGTCGTGTTCGACGGCCACCCGAACCTCGTCCCGCTGCTCCTCCCGGACGGCTTCGAGGGGCACCCGCTGCGCAAGGACTTCGTCCTAGCCTCGCGCGTCGCCAAGCCGTGGCCGGGCGCGAAGGAACCGGGCGAGTCGGCGCACGGCGCGCCGTCCCGGCGCCGTGTCCGCCCGCCGGGCGTCCCCGACGACTGGGGGCCCTCGCATGCTTGAGGTCGTCGTCAAGCTGGCGCTGGTCGCGGCCGCGTTCGCGGTCCTGCCGCTGCTGGTCGGGCAGATCGAGCACAAGGTCATGGCGCACATGCAGGGGCGGCTCGGCCCGATGTACGCCGGGGCGTTCCACGGCTGGGCGCAGCTGGTCGCCGACGGGGTGAAGTTCGTCCAGAAGGAGGACGTCGTCCCGGCCGCCGCCGACCGCCGGATCTTCAAGCTCGCCCCCGCCGTCGCGCTCGTCCCGTACCTGCTGGTGCTGCTGGTCGTCCCGGTCGGCCCGCGCGGCCAGGTCGCGCTGGACCTCGGCCCCGGCGTGTTCTTCGCGCTCGCGGTGATGGGCGTCGGCGTGATCGGCGCGATCATGGCCGGCTGGGCGAGCGCGAACAAGTACTCGCTGCTCGGCGGGATGCGGGTCGCCGCGCAGCTGACCTCCTACGAGCTGCCGATGGTGTTCGCGGCGTCGTCGGTCGCGATGGCGGCCGGGACGCTGTCGCTGCCCGGGATCGTCGACGAGTGGCGCTGGTACTGGCTGCCGTGGCAGGCGGTCGGCGGCGTGGTGTTCTTCGTCGCGGGCCTCGCCGAGCTGCGCCGTCCGCCGTTCGACATGCCGGTCGCCGACTCCGAGATCATCTTCGGCCCGTACACCGAGTACGGCGGGCTGCGCTTCGCGCTGTTCATCCTCGCCGAGTACGCGGGCATCGTCGTGCTGTGCGCGTTGACGACCGTGCTGTTCCTCGGCGGCTGGAAGGGCCCGTTCCTCGAAGGCCAGCTCGGCTGGTTCTGGACGCTCGCCAAGGTCTTCGTGCTGGCGTTCCTGGTGATCTGGCTGCGGGTCAGCTACCCGCGCCTGCGCGAGGACCAGTTGCAGCGACTCGCGTGGGTCTGGCTCGTCCCGCTGTCGCTGGCGCAGCTCGCCCTGACCGGCGTCCTCAAGGTCGCCCTCGGCTGACCGCCCGCCACCGGCCGCCCTGTCCGACGACGGCCGACGACGGCCGACGACGGTCGGCGACGGTCGGCGGCGGTCGGCGGCGACGGCCGGACGCTAGTCGAGAAAGATCGCGTAGTCCTTGAGCTTCGGCGGCAGCGCGGGCGGCAGGTCGACGTCCACGGCCAGCTCCTCGACCGAGACGAACCCGCCGTGCTCGGCGCGGTGCCGGACGATCCGGTCGGCCAGCTCCGGGGTGAGGCCGGGCAGCATGCCGAGGACGTCGGCCGGGGCGTGGTTCACGTCGATCAGGCCGCCGTCGTCGTAGACGCGGGCGAGGTCGGGGCGTCCGATGTGCAGCTCGCGCGCGAGCGCCGGATCCTCGGCGGCGAGCCGGCGGGCGTCCGCGCGCAGGGTCCGCCGGTAGCGAGCGACGCGGATGGCGTGGTCGTTCGCCGAGCTGCGGGACGACTCGCGCAGCCCGAACACCTCAGAGCGCACCGCGAACGCGTTCACCGACCCGGCGACCCACACCAGCGTCATCAGCAGCATGCCGAAGAAGAACAGCATGGCGTCGGCCTGGATCCACAGGTACACCGAGAGGGCGATGCCCGACGCGTAGCCCACCGCGCCGGCCGCGAGCGCGGTGGAACGGGACTTCCGCGCCGCGTACAGGAACGTCAGCGGGGTGCTCCAGCCCAGCGTGACGACCGGCAGGATCGCCCAGCCCAGACCGGTCAGCGGGGACGGGCGAGGAGGTGAGGGCGAGTACTGCGGAGGCCATCCGTGGCGTACCGGGCCGGTGGGGAATCGCGGGTCTGAGCCGGGTGTCACGCGGCACCACCTCCTGAGGGATCCCTTTCGGTGAGACGAACGCGGCGCCCGGCGCGTTCCCCCGCGCCGCCCCGTACGCAATCATGGGCCCGTGGGACGGTTGCCAGGAGGCGGGCTTGCCAAGGGGCTCGCCGTCACGTTGCGGACGATGACCAGGCGTTCGATCACGCGGCAGTACCCGGAGGCCCAGCCGGACCTTCCGCCGCGAAGCCGGGGGGTGATCGCGCTCTTCGAGGAGAACTGCACCGTCTGCATGCTCTGCGCGCGCGAGTGCCCGGACTGGTGCATCTACATCGACTCGCACAAGGAGACGCTGCCCGCCGAGGGCGGCGGGCGTCCGCGCACCCGCAACGTCCTGGACCGGTTCGCCATCGACTTCGCGCTGTGCATGTACTGCGGCATCTGCATCGAGGTGTGCCCGTTCGACGCGCTGTTCTGGTCGCCGGAGTTCGAGTACGCCGAGTACGACATCGGCGAGCTGACCCACGAGCGCGAGCGCCTGCGCGAGTGGATGTGGACCGTCCCGCCGCCGCAGGCCCACGACGAGCACGCCGAACCGCCGAAGGAAGTCCAAACGGCGAAGAAGGCCGCCGAACGCGGCGAGCGATCCGGACGTGCGGAGCCCGGCGAGCGATCCGGACGCGGGGGAACCGGTGGGCGAGCCGGACGCGGGGAGACCGGTGGGCGAGCCGAGGGCGGGGAACGCGGATGACCGGGCGCGATGTGGTGTTCGCGCTGCTCGGCGTTGTCGCCGTCGGCGGGGGCGTCCTGGTCGTGACGACCCGCCAGCTCGTCCACGCGGCGCTGTGGCTGGTCGTGTCGTTCGGCGCGCTCGCGGGCTGCTACCTGGTGCTGACGGCCGAGTTCGTCGCATGGGTGCAGGTGCTCATCTACGTCGGCGCGGTCGTCGTGCTGCTGCTGTTCGGCATCATGCTCACGCGGGCGCCGGTCGGGCCGTCCGGCGACCTGGACTCCGGCAACCGCTGGGCCGCGCTCGCCGTCGCCACCGGAACGGCAGCGCTGCTGGTCACAGTGCTGGTCATGGGCTTCCGCTGGACACC
Source organism: Spirillospora sp. NPDC049652 (assembly GCF_040675125.1). Taxonomy (NCBI): domain Bacteria; kingdom Bacillati; phylum Actinomycetota; class Actinomycetes; order Streptosporangiales; family Thermomonosporaceae; genus Spirillospora; species Spirillospora sp. NPDC049652. The sequence goes on from NZ_JBFAOF010000114.1 coordinate 7,406, forward strand.
GGTGAACGACGCCCCGCAGTGCCCGCCGGGCGTGGCGTCCTGCCCGGCCCGGGCGAACGGCAGCGCCGAGCACCTCGGCGAGGCCGTGTTCCGCACCTGGGTGCTGCCGTTCGAGGTGCTGTCGGTCCTGCTGCTCGCCGCGCTGGTCGGCGCGATCGTCCTCTCCCGGACGGACCTGCCGGCCCGGAGGGGACGCTGATGCACCTCGCCTTCCCGCTCGTCACCGCCGCCCTGCTGTTCTCGACCGGGGTGTACGGGGTGCTCGCGCGGCGCAACGCGATCCTCGTCCTGATGTCGGTCGAGCTGATGCTGAACGCGGTCAACCTCAACCTCGTCGCGTTCGACGTGCACCTGCGCGACCGGCTGCACGGCGGCCAGGTGCTCACCCTGTTCACGATCGTGATCGCGGCGGCCGAGGTCGGGCTCGGCCTCGCCATCCTGCTGATGGTCTTCCGCAACCGCCGGATGATCGACGTCGACCGCCTGCGCACCCTCGCCGAACCCGGAACGCCCGGCGACGCCACCGAGCCGGACGGGCAGGACGGCACGTCCCGGGAGGCGGTCAAGTGATCACGCTCGCGGCGCTGGCCGTCCTGCTGCCGTTCGCCGGCGCGGCGGCGGGCCTGCTCGGCGGGCGCCGCCTTCCGCAGCCGTGGGTGGCGTGCGTCCCGGTCGGGGTCTCGACCGTCCTGGCGGCGATCGTCGCGTTCACCGTGTGGCGGTCGCCCGGCGAGCGCGCCGGCACGCTCACCCTGATCCAGACCGGTTCGCTGCCGGTCCGCGTCGGACTCCAGGTGGACGGCCTGTCCGGGCTCGTCGGCGTCATGGTGTGCTGCGTCGCGCTCGCCGTCCAGGTGTACTCGGTCGCGTACATGGCGGACGACCGGCGCTACGCGTCCTACGCGGCGTTCGTGTCGCTGTTCACCGCCGCGATGCTGCTGGTCGTCTTCGCCGGCGACCTCCTGCTGCTGTACGCCGGGTGGGAGGTGATGGGCGTCTGCTCGTACTTCCTCATCGGACACCACTGGGAGGACCGCGCGAACTCCCGCGCCGCCGTCAAGGCGTTCCTCGTGACGCGGCTCGGCGACGTCGGCTTCCTGTTCGGCGTGTTCGTCCTCGGCGTCGGCGCGAAGTCGTTCACCATCTCGGACGTGCTCGCGCGGGCCGGGGACATGCCGCACACGACCCTGACCGCCGGCGCACTGCTGCTGCTGTGCGGAGTCGTCGGCAAGTCGGCGCAGTTCCCGCTGCACACCTGGCTCCCGGACGCGATGGCAGGCCCGACCCCGATCAGCGCCCTCATCCACGCGGCGACCATGGTCGCGGCCGGGATCTATGTCGTCGCTCGCGTCTACCCGGTGTTCTGGCTCGTCCCGGCCGCGCTGACCGTGCTCGGCCTCGTCGCGGTCGTCTCGATGGTCGGTTCCGCGCTGGCGGCGCTCGCCCAGGACGACCTGAAGCGCGTCCTCGCCTACTCGACGATCAGCCAGCTCGCGGTGATGGCCGCCGGGCTCGCGGTCGGGGCGCGCTCGGCGGCGGTCTTCCACCTGGTCACGCACGCGGCGTTCAAGGCGCTGCTGTTCCTGGCGGCGGGCTGCGTCATCCACGCGACCGCCACGAACACGCTCGCCCGCTACGGCGGCCTGCGCCGCACGATGCCGATCACCTTCTGGACGATGACCGTAGGCTTCGCGGCCCTCGTCGGCGTCCCGGCGTTCAGCGGCTGGTTCAGCAAGGACGCCGTGATCGCCGCCGCCCAGCACGGCGCCCTCCACCACGGCTACTACGACGTCGGGGACCAGGCCGCCGGCTGGGCCGCCCAGCAGCCGCTGCCCCCGACGGCGTCGCCCGCGTCGTCCGGGGGGCCGCACGTGACGTTCACACTCGTCGCCTGGGAGCACCATCTGCCGAGTGGCGTCGCCTGGACGATCTACCTCGGGCTGCTGCTCACCGTCGTGCTCACGGCGGCGTACTCGGCGCGTGCCTGGTTGATGACGTTCTTCGGCGAGACGCGTGGCGACACGCGCGCGCACGAGGCGCCGAAGCTGATGACCTGGCCCGTCATGGCGCTCGCCGTCCCCGCCGCGATCCTGGGGTACTTCGGGCTCGGCGCGCCCGAACTGCGCCCGGAGCTGGTGTCGTCCCTCCTCAGCGCCGTTCTCGTGGCCGCCGGGTTCGGGGCGGTGTGGACGGTCTGGAACCGCGACCCGGCGGCGGACCCGGCGCGAGTGCTCGGTCCGGTGCGTCCGGTGTTCGCCAAGGCCTTCTACCTGGACGAGGTGTACGCGCTGGTGATCGTCCGGCCCGTCCGGATGCTGGCGCGCGCCGTCGCGGTCGGCGACCGCGCGGGCATCGACGCCGCCGTCGTCGGGACGGCCCGCGCGGCGCGCAGGCTCGCGGGACCGCTGCGGATCCCGCAGAACGGCAACACCCAGACCTACCTGACCGCGCTGCTCGGCGGCGTGGTCGTCATCACGGCCCTGGCGGTGATCTTCCGGTGATCTTCCTGCTGATGATGGCGATCCCGGCGTGCGCGGCGCTCGCGCTGCTCGTCCCGAGGGCGCGGTTCCTGCCGGACGACGCGTCCCTCGGCCGGTTCGGCGTCCTCGTGTCCGGCGCGACGCTGCTGGTGGGGCTGTCGGCGCTGGCGGCGTTCGACTTCTCGCACGCGTCGCGGACGCAGCTCGCGGTGGACCGCGCCTGGGAGCCGTCGCTCGACCTGCGCTTCCACCTCGGCGTGGACGGGATCTCGCTCCCCCTGGTCGTGCTGACCGCGCTGCTGACGTTCCTGTGCTTCCTCTACACCCACCGCCATCCTCCGGCGGGCGGGCGGCTCCGGCTGTTCACGGCGCTGCTGCTCGTCCTGGAGATCGGGATGCTCGGCACGTTCACCGCGCTCGACCTGGTGCTGTTCTTCGTGTTCTTCGAGGTCGTCCTCATCCCGATGTTCGCGGTGATCCTGCTGTGGGGCGGCCCGGGACGGCGCGCGGCGGCGACCAAGTTCATCCTGTACACGCTGCTCGGGTCCGGACTGCTGCTCGCCGGGATGCTGCTCGTCGCGGTGAACGCCGGGACGCTCGACATGACCGAGCTCGCCCGGCGGCACGGCGCGGGCGTCCCGCACGGCGTCCAGGTCGCCGGGTTCCTGCTGATGATGCTCGGTTTCGGGGTGAAGGCTCCGATGTGGCCGCTGCACACCTGGCTGCCGGACGCGCACACCGAGGCCCCCACGGCCGGGTCCGTCCTGCTCGCCGGGGTGCTGCTGAAGATGGGCACCTACGGGCTCGTGCGCGTCGCCGTCCCGTCCGCGCCGGACGGCGCCCGCTCCTGCGCGCTGTGGCTCGGCCTGCTCGCGGTGATCGGGATCGTCTACGGCGCGCTCGCCTGCCTCGCCCAGACCGACCTCAAGCGGATGATCGCCTACTCGTCCGTCGGGCACATGGGTTTCGTCCTGCTCGGCATCGCGACGCTCACCCCGGTCGGCGTGAACGCGGCGCTGTTCGGCAACATCGCGCACGGCCTGATCACCGGCCTGCTGTTCTTCCTCGCCGGGTCGATCAAGGAGCGGTACGGCACCGGCGACCTGGCCGGGATCGGCGGCGGCATGCTCGGCACCGCGCCCCGCCTCGCCTCCTTCCTCACCTTCGCCGCCGTCGCGTCCCTCGGGCTGCCCGGCCTCGCCGGGTTCTGGGGCGAGATGCTGGCGCTGCTCGGCGCGTACCGTCCGGACGCGGCTTTGTCCCGGCCGGCGTTCGTCACGTTCATGGCGTTCGGGGGGCTCGGCGCGGTCCTGACCGCCGCCTACTTCCTGCGCCTGCTGGCGAGGATCACCCACGGCCGTCCACGGAAGGACACGGCCGAAGCCGGTGACGACGCCGACGCTGTGATCGTGGCGCCGACCGTGTACGAGTACGCCGCGTGGGTCCCGCTGGTCGCGCTGACCCTGCTGGTCGGGCTGTGGCCGAAGACGCTGCTGGCGGTGACGTCCGAACCCGTCCGCGCCCTGTTCGGAGGAATCGGATGATCCAGGGCATCGACTACGTGGCGATCCTGCCGCCGGTGCTGTGCGCGGTGGCGGCGCTCGTGGCGCTGCTCGCCGACGCCTTCGACGCTCCGCGCCGCTGGCTGGGCATCCTGACCTGTGGATTCCTCGGTGCCGCGCTCGTCTCGGTCATCGTGCTGGCGGCCGGGGAGAGGCGGACGACGTTCTGCGTCCCGGCCGGCCTCCGCGGCGCCGGACCGCGGTCCTGCTCCTACGCGGCGGACGACTTCGCGCTGCTCTTCCAGGGCCTGGTGCTCGCCGCCGCCGTCATCGTCGTCCTGCTGTCGCTGCACACCATCGACACCGACGACCTGCCCGCCGGCGAGTACCACTTCCTCCTGCTCTCGGCGGTCGTCGGCGCGCTCGCCCTGGTCGCCGCGCGCGACCTGGTGACGCTGGTCGTCGCGCTGGAGACGCTGTCCCTGCCGGTGTTCGCGCTGGTCGGGCTGCGGCGGCGGGACGGCGTCGCAGCCGAGGCAGCCCTCAAGCTGTTCCTCGTCTCGGTCGTGTCCACGGCCGTCATGCTGTTCGGGGTCTCCCTGCTGTACGGCGTGACCGGCGCGATGCACCTCGACCGGCTGTCGGCCGGGCTGCGCGCGCTCCCCGCCGACCTGAAGCCGGTCGCGGCGGCGGGCGCGGTGCTGGTGCTGGCAGGGTTCGCGTTCAAGGTCGCTGCCGTCCCGTTCCACTTCTGGGCCCCGGACGTCTACCAGGGCGCCCCGCTGCCGGTGGCGGCCTACCTGTCGGTCGTGTCGAAGGCCGCCGGATTCGCCGGGCTCGCGATCGTCGTGGGGTACGGCATGCCGTCCCTCGGTGACGTGTGGGGGCCGGTCATCGCCGCCCTGGCCGCCGTGACGATGACGCTCGGGAACCTGATGGCGCTGCGGCAGGGCACCGCGATCCGGCTGCTCGCCTGGTCGTCGGTCGCGCAGTCCGGCTACATGCTCGCGCCGCTCGCGGTCGGGGAGCGCCGCCTGTCCGAGGCCGTCGCCGCGACCATCGCCTATGTCGCGCTGTACGCCGTGATGAACCTCGGCGCGTTCGCGGTGGTCGTCGCCGTCCAGCGGGCCGGGGAGGCGCACGTCACACTGGACGGCTTCCGCGGCCTGGCTCGCCGCGACCCCGTCACCGGGACCGCGCTGGCCTTCTTCCTCATCTGCCTCGCCGGACTGCCGCCGGGCGTGATGGGCCTGTTCGCCAAGGTCGTCGTCTTCCGCGCGGCGGTCGCGGGCGACGTGACCTGGCTCGCGGTCGTCATGGCCGTGAACACCGTCATCGGGCTGTACTACTACCTCGCCTGGGCCGTCCGGGTGTTCGTGCCGTCCGCCGGGGGAATCGAGGGGGCGACGCGTCCGGGCTTCGCGGTGCGGGCGGCGATCGCGGCGACCGGCGCGGGCGCGCTGGTCCTGTCGGTCGCGCCGCAGCTGGTGC
>NZ_JBFAOF010000115.1:0-12860 GCF_040675125.1 Spirillospora sp. NPDC049652
GGCAGACCGTCGTGCAGGCGGCCCCGCCGTCCGCCGGGCCGGGGGCGCCGGGTATCGGCGACCCCTACTACCCGGACTATGGCAACGGAGGCTACGACGTCTCCCACTACGGTCTCAAGCTCCGCTACCAGCCGGCGACCGACCGGCTGGACGGCGTCGCCACCGTCCGGGCCCGCGCCACCCAAGGCCTGACCAGGTTCAACCTGGACTTCGGGCTGACCGTCGCCAAGGTCACCGTGAACGGGCGGCCGGCGAAGTTCACCGCCGAGGGCGAGCACGAGCTGGTGATCACGCCGCCGCGGACGCTGCGGAGGAACGAGCGCTTCACCACGGTCGTCACCTACGGCGGGGTCCCGTCCGCGGTGAAGATCAAGGGGTTCACGAGCTGGCAGCGGACCACGACCGGCGGCGTCGCGGCGAACGAGCCGGAGAGCGCCTGGTGGTGGTACCCGAGCAACGACCACCCCCGCGACAAGGCGTCCTTCGACGTCTCGGTGACCGTCCCGGACGGCCACCAGGCGATCAGCAACGGCGTGTCCACGGGCGTGCGCAGCAAGGGCGGCTGGACGACCTTCGGGTGGCGCGAGACCCGTCCGCAGGCCACCTACCTGGCGACCCTGGCGGTCGGGAAGTTCGACGTCGTGAAGGGGCGCGCCAACGGCCTGCCGTACGAGTACGCGATCGGCTCGGACCTGCCCGCCGACGTCAAGGCCAACGCGCTGACCAGCCTGAAGCGCACTCCCGAGATCCTCAAGTGGGAGAGCGGCCTGTTCGGGCGGTACCCGTTCGAGGCCCTCGGCGGGACGGTCCCGAACACCAAGGCCGGGTTCGCCATCGAGACCCAGACGCGGCCGTTCTACAGCCCCAAGTTCTTCGCCAAGGGCAAGCCGAACTTCAGCGTCGTCGTGCACGAGAACGCGCACCAGTGGTTCGGCGACAACGTGTCCGTCCACAACTGGAAGGACATCTGGCTGAACGAGGGCTTCGCCACCTACGCCGAGTGGCTGTGGAGCGAGCACGAGGGGACGGCCACCGCGCAGCAGCTCTCCGACCAGACCTACAACGCCCACCCGGCGGGCGACGCCTGGTGGAACCTGCTGCCCGGCGACCCCGGCGCGCAGGACCCGTTCGCCGACCAGGTCTACGACCGGGGCGCGATCGCGGCCCACGCCATCCGGCTGCGGGTGGGCGACAAGGCGTTCTTCAAGGCGCTGCGGACCTGGCAGGCGGCCAAGGGCGGCGGCGACGCGACCGTGGCCCAGTTCGTGCGGCACGTCGAGCGGGTGTCCGGCAAGGACATCGACGGCATCATCAAGACCTGGCTGTACACGCCGGGCCGGCCGGCCACCGCGCCCGGCCACTGATCACCGGGTCCCTCCTCTCCCCCCAGCGCCACCGGCCCGTCCGCGACCAGCGGGCGGGCCGGTGGCGTCCCGCGTCTCAGGGGGCGGCCGGACCGGCCCGCCGCTTGCCTCCGGAAGGCGCCGGGAGGCCCGCCGGACGGTCCGCGGGGGGTTACCGATGAGTGTCGTGGGGGCCGCCTTCCGGTATCCGGGGCCCCTATAGACTCGGGGGGCAGGCGAGGGCACGACGGGGTGAGCTCGCGACGTATCCGCACAGCTAGTGCGGGCAATCCACCATCCGAAGGACTGTTCCTTGAGCAAGCCTGTCGTCCTTGTCGCCGAAGAACTCTCCCCGGCCGGCCTCGCGGTCCTCGAGAACGACTTCGAGGTCCGCCACGTGGACGGCGCCGACCGCGCCGCCCTCCTCCCGGCCGTCGCGGACGTGGACGCCCTGATCGTCCGGTCCGCCACCAAGGCCAACGCCGAGGTCTTCGAGCACGCGGCGAAGCTCCGCGTGGTCGCCCGCGCCGGCGTCGGCCTCGACAACGTCGACGTCGAGGCCGCCACCAAGGCGGGCGTCATGGTCGTGAACGCCCCGACCTCCAACATCGTCACCGCCGCCGAGCACGCCATCGCGCTGCTGCTGGCCATCGCCCGCAACGTCCCGCAGGGCCACGCGGCGCTGAAGAACGGCGAGTGGAAGCGGTCCAAGTACACCGGCGTCGAGCTGCAGGGCAAGACCGTCGGCGTGCTCGGCCTCGGCCGCATCGGCGTGCTGGTCGCGCAGCGCCTGGCCGCCTTCGACATGAACGTGATCGCCTTCGACCCCTACATTCAGGCCGCCCGTGCCGCGCAGCTCGGTGTGCGGCTGGTCACCCTGGACGAGCTGCTCGCCGAGTCCGACTTCATCACCGTCCACCTGCCGAAGACGCCCGAGACGCTCGGCCTGATCGGCGACCGCGAGCTGCACCTGGTCAAGCCGGAGGTGCGGATCGTGAACGCGGCGCGCGGCGGCATCGTGGACGAGGCGGCGCTCGACCTGGCGCTCAAGGAGGGCCGGGTCGCGGCCGCGGGCCTGGACGTGTTCTCCACCGAGCCCTGCACCGACAGCCCGCTGTTCGTGCACGACAACGTCGTGGTCACCCCGCACCTCGGGGCGAGCACGCACGAGGCGCAGGAGAAGGCCGGCACGCAGGTGGCCCGGTCGGTGAAGCTGGCGCTGTCCGGCGAGTTCGTGCCGGACGCGGTGAACGTCCAGGGCGGCGCGGTCGCCGAGGACGTCAAGCCCGGCCTGCCGCTGGCCGAGAAGCTCGGCCGGATCTTCACCGCGCTCGCCGGGGGCGTCCCGGTGCGGCTGGACGTGGTGGTCCGCGGCGAGATCACCGGCCACGACGTGAAGGTGCTGGAGCTGGCCGCCCTCAAGGGCGTGTTCTGCGACGTGGTCACCGAGTCGGTCACCTTCGTCAACGCGCCGCTGCTGGCCCGCGACCGGGGCGTGGAGGTGTCGCTCACCACCTCCGAGGACAGCCCGGACTGGCGCAACACCGTCCAGGTGCGCGGCACGATGGCCGACGGCGAGGTGATCTCGGTCTCCGGCACCATGACCGGGCCGAAGCACCACGAGCGGATCATCGAGATCAACGGCTACGACATGGAGCTGCTGCCGACGGCGCACATGGCGTTCTTCTCCTACAGCGACCGTCCGGGCATCGTCGGCGTGGTCGGCAAGCTGCTCGGCGACGCGGGCGTGAACATCGCCGGCATGCAGGTCGGCCGGGACGTCAAGGGCGGCCGCGCGCTGATCGCGCTGACCGTGGACGAGGCGATCCCGCCGCAGCTGGTCGACGCGATCGCCGCCGAGGTCGGCGCGGACATGGGCCGCCGGGCGGACCTCGACTCCTGACCCAGGCCGTGGGCCTTTGAGGCCCTGTGAGGGGTTTCGCGGTATCGAACGGGCGGGTGGTTTCGACCACCCGCCCGTTCTGTTTGCCCAGTTCACCCTATATGTCGTCTCACGATGTGGGATAGGTGGCCACCGGTCAAGACAAGTCGCCGATCCAGAGGTAACGTCGGAAGGGAGCAAAAGCGGCGTTCCGTGGACATCCTCCGCTGCCGCGAGCGGGTTCCGACAGGACCCGGGAACGTGCGAACCACGATCCCCGAGCCCTCCCCGCGACCACACCGCCAGCGACGACCGGAGTACCACCATGCGTTTCGACATGCAGTCCCAGACCTCGGCCACCCTGCCCGACGACGACGCCGAGGAGGCCAAGCGCGCCCTGCAGACGGCCCTGGACCGCCGCGGCCTCTGAACCGCGTCCAGGAACCCTGGGCCTCGGCGGCCGACCTGACCGGCCGTCAGGCGCCGGGCAGGGAGTCCAGTGCGAGGGCGAGGGCTCCGCGCAGGGCCGCGTCCGCGCCGAAGTGCGCGGGTTTCAGGACGGGCGGGAACGGCACCGCCCGGTCCAGCAGCCCTTCGATCCGGGACACGAGCGCGGGTTCGGCGGCCATTCCGCCGCCCAGCACCACCCGTTCCGGATCGAGGGTGATCGCGAGGTTGGCGACCATCATCGCCAGTTCGCCCAGCGCGCGGTCGCGCAGCACGCGCAGTTCCGCCGGGACGGACGCGCCGAACAGCTCGCGGGCGGTGATCTCCCGCCCGGCGAGGGCGGACGCGCGCCGCGCCAGCCCACCGCCCGACACGTCCTCTTCCAGGGGCGCGCGTCCGGCGGCGTGGCCCGGTTCGCCGGGGGAGCGCAGCAGGTAGCCGATCTCGCCCGCCGCGCCGTTCGCGCCGCGCACGACCCGTCCGCCCGCCACCAGGCCCGCGCCGAGGCCGGTGCCGACGTTCACGTAGAGGCCGGTGCCGGTTCCGGCGAGGCCGCCCCAGCGCAGTTCGGCGGCGGTCGCGGCGTTGACGTCGTTGTCCAGCCGGACGGCCGGCGCGCCGAGCCCGTCCCGCAGCAGCCGGGGGAGCGGCAGCTCCTCCCAGCCGGGCACGTTCGGCGCGAGCAGCACCCGGTCGTCCCGGACGACGCCGAACGTGGCGACACCGGCCGCGAGCAGCGGACCCGCGTCGCGCCCGGTCTCGGCGGACAGCCGCCGGGCCGCGTCCAGCGCGCGGTCCAGGACGGTCCGCGCGCCGTCGCCCGCCAGGGTCGCCAGCCGGACGGTCCGCAGCACCGTCCCGTCCGGCCCGGCGGTCGCCATCGCGATCTTGGTGCCGCCGAAGTCGATCCCGAGCACGAACCCCGCGCCCGGCTCCGGCCGTCCCGGACCCGCACCGAGCGGCCGGGCGCTCACCGGCGGCCGCCGCGCGCGGCCGAGTCGATCGCGACGGCGAGCGCCAGCACCCCGGCCGTGACCATGAAGCGGACCGAGGAGTCCACGTTGAGCAGCAGCATCCCGTTCGCCACGGACTGGATGACCAGGATGCCGAGCAGGGCGGCGTAGGCGCGTCCGCGCCCGCCGAACAGGCTCGTCCCGCCGATGACGGCCGCGGCGATCGCGTTCAGCAGGATGTCGCTGCCGCCGGAGCTCTGGTTCACCGCCGACAGGCGGCTCGCCGCGAGGATCCCGCCCGCCCCGGCCAGCACCGACGACCCGGCGAACACCAGGATCCGGACGCGCGTCACGGCGATGCCCGCGCGCCGCGCGGCCTCGGCGTTCCCGCCGACGGCGTACACCCAGCGCCCCGGGAGGGTGAGCCGCAGCGCCAGGTCCAGCAGGACGACCAGCCCCCCGAAGATCACCAGCGTGAGCGGGACGCCCCGGTCGCCGGACAGCACCGCGACGCCGGCCGCGAGCACCGCCACCAGCCCGCCGGTGCGCAGGACGACCGGCAGCGGACTGGTCACCGGCAGCCCCGTCCGAGCCCGCGCCCGCCGGACGAGCAGCTCCGTGGCCAGGTACGCCGCGCCCGCCGCGAGCACGGCCCTCCAGCTCAGCCAGGCGGGCAGCCAGGTGTCGCTGAGCGTGGCCACCGGCCCGTCGAACGGCAGGTTGATCGTCCCGTCCCGGCCGAGCAGGTAGAGCATCAGGCCCTGCCAGCCGATCAGCCCGGCGAGGGTGACCACGAACGACGGCATCCGCAGCACGGTGAACATCAGTCCGTGCGCGAGCCCGACGAGCGCCGCCGCGCCCAGCGCGAGCAGCACCGCGAACCCGGCCGGGACGTGCCCGTGGACGTTCAGCACCGTCATCACGACGGCGGTGAGGCCGCTCACCGACCCGACCGACAGGTCGATCTCGCCGAGCAGCAGGACCAGGACGATCCCGAGCGCGATGGTCCCGGTCGCCGCCATCTGCAGCGCCAGGTTGGTGAGGTTCTCGCTGGACAGGAAGTGGCCGTTCAGCGACCCGAACACCACGGCGATCAGCGCGAGCCCCGCCACGACGGGCAGCGCGCCCGGCTCGCCCCCGGACGGTCTCGGGAGCCGGACGCGCCGTCCGCGGGCCTCGGGGACCGCGACCGAGCGGCTGAGGAGCATGCGGTTCATGCGGCGGCCTCCGCTCCCGTGATGGCGGCGAGGACGGTTTCGGTCGTGGTCTCGGCGGTCGGGAAGACGCCCGCGCCGCGTCCCAGGCGCAGGACGGCGATGCGGTCGCTCACGGCCCGGACGTCCGCGAGGTTGTGCGAGATGACCAGGACGGCCAGCCCGCGGTCGCGCAGGCGGCGGATCAGCGCCAGAACCTGCGCGGTCTGCTCGACGCCGAGCGCGGCGGTCGGCTCGTCCAGCAGTACGGCGCGCGGCTCGCCGAGCAGCGCGCGGGCGATGGCGACGGACTGGCGCTGCCCGCCGGACAGCGAGGCGACCGGGGTCCGCAGGTCGGGGATGCGGACGTCCAGGGACGCCAGCAGGTCGCGCGCGGTGCGTTCCATCCGCAGCGAGCGCAGCAGCGACCAGCGGTGCGGCTCCGCGCCGAGGAACAGGTTCGCGACGACGTCGAGGTTCTCGCAGAGGCCGAGGTCCTGGTGGACGGTCGCGATGCCGAGCGCGCGGGCGTCATGCGGCCGGACGATCCGCACCGGCTCCTCGCCGAGGACGATCCGCCCGGTGTCCGGGACGACGACCCCGGACAGGATCTTCACCAGCGTGGACTTCCCCGCGCCGTTGTCCCCGACGAGCGCCGTCACCTCCCCGGCGTGCAGGTCGAGCGTCACGTCGTCCAGGGCCCGGACCGCCCCGAACGAGCGGCCGACACCCCGTGCGGACAGGACGGGCGCGCCGTTCACTGGAGCCCCGCGTTCTTGCAGGCGGTGGCGGCGTCGCCCGCGCAGATCCGGGAGACGGTGTAGAAGCCGTCCTTGACGATCGTGTCCTTGACCTTGTCGCGGGTGACGGCCGTCGGGGACAGCAGGAAGGCCGGGATCCCGCCCGAGCCGTTGTCGACGGTCGTCGGCGCGGCGGGCTTCTCGCCGCGCGCGAGCGCGACGGCCAGCTCGGCCGACTTGTACGCCTGCGCCTTGATGTTGAGGTAGACGGTCATGTACTGGTCGCCGGACAGGATCCGCTGGACGGCCGTGAGCTCGGCGTCCTGCCCGGTGATCGGCAGGAGCGGACGGTACCCGGCGCGCCGCATCGCCGTGATCGCGCCGCCCGCCATCCCGTCGTTCGCCGACAGCACGCCGATGATCGAGTCGCGGCCGAGCGCGGTGATGGACTGCTCCATCTCCTGCTGCGCCTTGTCGGGACTCCAGTCGGGCGTGTCGTACTCGCGGCCGATCGGGACCTTCCCGTCCAGGACGCTGTGCGCGCCCTTCTTGTAGTCGGCCGAGCTGGGGTCGGTGGGCGCGCCGTTCAGCATGACGATGCGGCCCTTGCCGAGGGTGTGCCGGGCGTTGAGCGCGTCGAGCAGGGCCTGTCCCTGCATCTGGCCGACGCGGACGTTGTCGAACGAGACGAAGTAGGCGTACTTCACGCCGGTGATGAGCCGGTCGTAGGCGATGACCGGGACGTGCCGCCGCCCGGCCTCGTTGACCTGCGGCGCGACGGCCTTGGCGTCCACGGCGTCGAGGGCGAGCACCTTCGCGCCCCGGGTGAGCGCGGACTCGACCTGGCTCTGCTGCTTGGCGGGGTCCTGGTCGGCGTTGGCGTAGACGACGGAGCAGCGCGGGCAGAGCTGCTTGACGCGCTGCTCGAACAGCGGGCGGTCGAACGCCTCGTACCGGGTGGTCTTGGACTCGGGGAGCAGGAGCGCGATGGTCGCCGAGTCATGGGAGGACGTGCCCTTGCCTCCGCCTCCGCAGGCGGTGAGGGCGAGGAGGAGGGTGACCGCCCACGCGGCGGTCCTGGGGGTTCGCGGCCGGATCGTGGTGTGCATGCACGCACCGCCTTCTGGTGGCTCGCCGGTGATTTGAAAGTAAGAGAGGCTTCCTAACAAAACAAGGCCATGCGACGATCCGGTCTGGGACATGCGGAGCAGATGCGGACGGAACACCGGGAGGACCAGTGGCGGGGGCGATCGGCAGGCCGGTGGCGAGCACCACCAGCGTGCTGAGGGTGATGAACGAGCGGGCCGTCTACGAGCGGATCCGCGAGCTCGGCCCGGTGTCGCGGCCGGAGGTGGCGCGCGAGACCGGGCTGTCCAAGCCGACGGTGTCGCTCGCGCTGGCCGACCTGGAACGCGCCGGGCTCGTCCGGACCGTGGGGCACCGCACGGGCAACGCCGGCCGCGCCGCGATGCTGTACGAGATCCATCCCGACGCCGGACGGGCCGTAGGCATCGACGTCGGACGCGAGTGGGTGCGCGCCGCGCTCTGCGGCCTGGACGGGAAGGTGCTGGCCAGGCGGGACGTCCGGTCCCGCGCGGTCGGCCCGGACGAGTTGACCGGGCAACTGGTGTCCCTCGTGGACGAGCTCGCCGCCGAGGCCGGATGCGCGCCCGCCGACCTGACCCACATCGTGATCGGCACGCCCGGTGTCCACGACACCGAGGCGCACCGGCTGCGCCTCGCCCCGAACCTGCCCGGCTGGGAGACCCCGGGCGTCACCCGCGACCTGGCCGAACGGCTGCCCGCGCCCGTCCTCATCGAGAACGACATCGCGCTGGCGGCCCTGGGAGAGCAGGCGCACGGCCTCGGACGCGGCGTCCCCGACTTCGTGTTCCTCTCCGTCGGGACGGGCATCGGCATGGGGATCGTCCTCAACGGTGAGCTGTACCGAGGTGCGCGCGGAGCCGCGGGCGAGGTCGCTTTTCTGCCACTCGGCGAGACCGACCCGCTCACGCGCGCACCGGAGGCGCGGCGGCACGGCATGCTGGAGAGCGTGCTCTCCGCCGCAGGACTCGTCGCCACCGCCCGCCGTCTCGGCATGGACGGCCGTCTCACCACCGCCGGTGTCTACGACGCGGCCCGGGCGGGCGATCCGCTCGCGGTCGAGGCCGTCCAGTACGAGGCGGGGAACGTGTGCCGCGCGCTGGCCAGCGTGATCGCGGTGCTCGATCCGCGGCTGGTGGTGATCGGCGGCGGCCTCGTCCGGCACGGTCAGGACGTCCTGCTGGACGCCGTCCGCGACCGCCTCGCGGACATGACGCCGCTTGATCCGCCCCCGGTCGAGCCGTCCGCGCTGGGTGCGGACGCGTCGGTGCTGGGCGCGCTCGCCATCGGCGTCACCACGGCGATGGACATCGTCTTCCACCGCGACGTCGCCGAACCGGCGGTCGGCTGATGGACGAGGTGAAGGAAGCCCTCCGCCGCGCCGCCGCGCTCGGCCCCTACTTCGCCGTGTCGACCGACCCGGACGAGGAGGTGGACCCGACCTGGCGTCCCCTCCCCGAGACCGATCCCGAGCGCCTGGACGGACTCATCGACCAGTACGCCCAGCGGCTCGGCACCGGCGATCGGCGCGTCGCCGCGAGCATCCTGTTCCAGGGCATCGCGTCGCGCCTGTGGTCGCCGGTCGTCGCGTCCGCGGCGCTCGGCGTCGTGCCCGACCTCGCGTCCCTGCACTGGCGCTGGGCTCCTGGCGCGCCCATCGCCCTGTGGCTGGCGGACCCCACCGGATGGCCCGCGTCCCCGGCCCGCGCGATCGAGACCGTCGTGGACGGCCAGCTCCGCCCGCTGCGCGACACGATGGCGAAGGTGGTCAAGCTCGCGGACGGCCTGATCTGGGGCAATGTCGCGTCCGCCCTCGCCGGAACCCTCTACGTCGCCCGCACGTCCCCCGACCTGGCCCGCACCCTGGTCCCGTTCGTGCGGGACCTCCTGACGCGTCCACCCCTGGCCACCGCAGGCCGGATGACCCCCCGGGGTTACGTCAGACGAAGCTGCTGCCTGTACTACAAGGTCCCACCCGGCGGCGAACTGTGCGGCGACTGCGCCCTCCGCCGCTCGTGATCACGCACCCCAAAAACGATCAGACCCACGCCGGGAGACGCCGCGCCTCGTAGCCTGAAGTTCCGAGGCGTCAGGAGGTACGGGCCATGTCCGAGACCAGCACGATCGGGACGAATCTCAAGCGCATCCGCCACGAGCGCGGGATGAGCCAGGAGGGCCTGGCCGAGGTGGCCGGGCTGTCGCGCGACACGATCGCGAAGCTGGAACAAGGGCGGCGGCGCGGCGAGCGCACGACCACGCTGATGAAGCTCGCACGGGCGCTGGACGTCGAGATCACGGAGCTGACGGGCAGGCGCGAGCGGCTGGGCGGCGACCGCGACGGCGCCAGCGTCCTGGCGGTGCGGGACGTGCTGCTCGCGCCGTCGCTGCTGCCGGGCCTGGGCGGGCTGGACGCGGATGACTCAGGCGAGGCGACCCCGCCGCGTGAACTGGGAGCGGCGATCCGGCGCTGCTGGGACCTTTACTGGGCGGGTGACTTCGGGACGCTGACCGCCGTGCTGCCCGGCCTGATCGCCGAGGCGCGGCTGTCGCGGCGCACGCTCGGCGCGACGGTCGCCGTCTCGCTCGCGCAGGCGTACCAGCTCGCGTCCTGCCTGCTGGTTCACTTCGGCAGGCTCGACCTGGCGGCCGTGGGGGCGGAGCGCGCGGTCACGGCGGCGGCCGAGGGCGACGACGCGAGGCAGTGGGCGACCATGCACGGCACCTACGCGTGGGTGCTGCTCCACCAGGCGCGCCTGGAGGAGTCCGAGCGGGTCGCGATGGCCGCCGCCGCCCAGATCGAGCCGTCCTTCTCCGCGCCCGAAACCCATCTCGCGGCGTGGGGCAACCTCCTCATGACCGCGCTGGCCCCCGCCGTCGCGGCGGGGAAGGACCCGGCCGGCTACATCGACATGGCGGCCGCCGCCGCGCGGCGCATCGGGCACCGCGTCGACGCCTACCAGACCGCGTTCGGCCCGGCCAGCGTCCGAATGCAGGCGGTGCACGCGTGGGCCACGCTGAAGCAACCCGGCCGCGCCCTCGAAGAGGCGCGCGGCATCCGGCCCGGCCACCTGCGCGGGATCTCCTACAGCCGCCACCTCCTCGACGTCGCGCAGGCCCACGTGGACGCGCGTCAGCCGCGCGCCGCCGAGACGCGCCTCGCCGAGGCGCGCGCCACCTCGCGCATCTGGTTCCGCCACCAGGCCATCGCCCGTTCCCTCGTCGCGGAGGTCCGCGAGATCACCACGCGCCCCACCCCGACAATCCGGGCGCTGGCGACCGAGGTGGGTCTCGACTAGGACACCGCGTCCGACCTGGGGAACCATCCTCACGCCCCCGCTGGACACCGTGTCCGACCGTGGCTGGACACGGCCGAAACGACTGGTACACCACGTCCCTGGTCGCATGAATGCGTGCGCGAGTGAATGCTCTATGTGACCGACAACGTGAAGGCGGCAGCAATCGAGAAGGCGCTTCGGGAGGAGTTTCCGGGGTGGTCGATCATCTGCACGCGGGACACCGGGCGGTGGTGGGCGCTGCGCGGGCCGGGGCCCGGCGAACTCGTGCAGCACGGCGCGTCCGCCGCCGAGGCCGACACCCCCGAGAAGCTCCGCGATCAGTTGCGCGCGTACGTGCGGGCCGAGGCCGACTGATGAACGCGCTCGCCGAACTCCAGGAACTCCTCGTCACCCGTGGGCTCCGCGTGAAGGCGCACCTCGGGCCGCCGCCCGGCCGCGCCGTGACCGCGCTTCTCGTGGCGAACCCGGCCATCCCGTCCGTGGGGGAGACCGTCCGCCTCCGCGCGGACGGGCTGGTTGACTCGTCCGGGACGGGCCTCGGCGACATCTTCGAGGCCGCCGACAAGCTCGCGGGACGGCTGCGGACGCCGGAGACCATCGCCTGGTGGCTCGCCGGCCTCCTCGACGGGTGATCCGCTCAGACCCCGGCGGGGACGCGGCCGATGGCCCGCTTGAAGTCGGGGCACTCGACGACCGGGTCGTGGTCGCACACCGACGCGTGCCGCAGGCTGTCGCGCAGGCGGGTGAGCTGCGCGATCTGGTCGTCCAGGGCGTCGGCCTTCGCCGTCATGCGGCCCCGGAGCCCCTCGTCCCCCGGACGGACGGCGAGGAACGCGGCGACCTCGGCGACCGTGAACCCGGCGCTTCGCGCGCACGTGATCATCCCGAGGCGTTCGAGCACGTCAGGACGGTAGGCGCGGCGCAGGCCGTTCCGTCCGGCGGGCTCGATCAGCCCTTTGGCCTCGTAGAACCGCAGGGCGGACGGCGCGACCCCGGAGCGCCGCGCGACCTCGCCGATGTCCAGCAGGGAATCGTCCATTCCCGCCTCCTTGACTTGAAGCGCGCTTCAAGTCGCAGCATAGCGGCATGAAGATCCACCACCTGAACTGCGGTTCCATGCGCACGATCGAAGCGACCTACGACGGACCCGAGCCCGGCCCGGCCGTGAACCACTGCCTGCTGGTCGAGACCGACGCTGACGGCCTGGTCCTGGTCGAGACCGGGCTCGGGCTCGGCGACGTCCGCGACCCGGAGAGCTCCCTCGACGCGGACTGGATCGCGATGGCCGGGCCGGTGCTGGACGAGGCGGAGACCGCCGTCCGGCAGGTCGAGGCCCTGGGGTACGACCCGTCCGACGTGCGGCACATCGTCCTGACCCACCTGGACGTCGACCACTGCGGCGGCCTCCCCGACTTCCCGGACGCCGCCGTCCACGTCCTCGCCGCCGAGCGGGACGCGGCGCTCGCTCCGGGGGCCGCGTCCCGGTACCGTCCGGCGCACTGGGCGCATGGCCCCAAGTGGGTGACCTACGACGGCACGTCCGACGACCAGTGGTTCGGCTTCACCGCCCTCCCTCTGGAAGGCCTGCCGGACGAGATCAAGCTCATCCCCCTGGGCGGGCACACGGCGGGTCACGCGGGGGTCGCCGTCCGGGACGCCGACCGGTGGCTGCTGCACTGCGGCGACGCGTACTACTACCACCGGGAGATGCGCGACGTGAAGGAGCCGCACCCGATCATGGACATCGTGCAGACCAGGTCGCAGATCCATCCCGACCTGCGGCTCGGCACCCAGGCGCGGCTACGGGAACTGGTCCGCGACCACGGCGACGAGGTCGAGGTGTTCTCCGCGCACGACCCCTGGGAGCTGGCCCGCCACCTGTGACGGCCGGGGGCCGGCGAA
>NZ_JBFAOF010000116.1:0-12835 GCF_040675125.1 Spirillospora sp. NPDC049652
CCGGTGCTGACCGTCCGCGACCACCGGCTGCCGGGCTGGGTGGGCGCCGCCGACCTGGTGATCGCCGTGTCCTGCTCCGGCGGCACCGAGGAGACCCTCGCGGTCGCCGCGGAGGCCGCCCGGCGCGGCTGCCGGCTGCTGCTGGTCGGCGGGGCCGACTCGCCGCTGGCCGGGCTCGCTGAGCGGGCCCGCGGGCTGTTCGTCCCGGTCCGGTCGGTGGGGCAGCCGCGCGCGACGCTGTGGGGGCTGACCGTCCCGCTGCTGATGGCGGCCCGCGCGCTGCGGCTGGCCGACGTCCCGGACGAGGTGCTGGAGTCCACCGCCTCCCGGCTGGAGGACGTCGCCCACCGCTGCCGTCCGGACAGCGAGCCGTTCGTGAACCCGGCCAAGCGCATCGCGCTCGACCTCGCCGGCGACGTCCCGATGGTCTGGGGCTCCTCGCCGATCGCGGGCGTCGCCGCCTACCGGATGTGCTGCCAGCTCAACGAGAACGCCAAGTACCCGGGCGTCTTCGGTGAGCTGCCCGAGGCCGGCCACAACCAGATCGTCGCGTTCGACGGGTTCTTCGGCCGGGCGGCCGGCGGCGGTGATCCGGACGACTTCTTCCGCGACCGTTCGGACGAGGCCGAGCACGGGCTGCACCTGGTCCTGATGCGCGACACCGACGAACTTCCGCAGGTCGCGAAGCGGCGGCGGGTGTCGGCGGAACTGGCCGCGGCGCGCGGCGTCCCGGTCACCGAGATCCGCGCGGAGGGCGAGCACCCGCTCGAGAGAATGGCGACACTTGTAGCCGTTGCCGACTATGTCACGGTTTACTTGGCGATCGCACTGGGTGTCGACCCGACCCCGGTGGCGACCATCCAGGAGCTCAAGGCGAGGATTGCGGACGTATGAGTGCTGAAGGCGGAGGCAAGGCGATCATCGCCGCGCTGGGGGCGAACCTCGGGATCGCGGTGTCGAAGTTCGTCGCGTTCGGCTTCACGGGATCGTCCTCGATGCTCGCCGAGGGCATCCACTCGGTCGCCGACTCCGGCAACCAGGTGCTGCTGCTGGTCGGGCGCAAGCGGTCCGAGCGCGAGCGCAACGAGCGGCACCCGTTCGGCTACGGCCGCGAGCGCTTCTTCTACGCCTTCATCGTGGCGGTCGTCCTGTTCACCGTCGGTGCGGCGTTCTCGCTGTACGAGGGCTTCCACAAGATCCAGCACCCGGAGAAGGTCGAGTCCCCGGTCTGGGCGTTCGCCGTGCTGGTCATCGCGATCGTGCTGGAGAGCCTCAGCTTCCGGACCGCGATCGGCGAGGCCAACCACACCCGCGGCTCCCGCTCGTGGGTCCAGTACGTCCGGCGCGCCAAGGCCCCCGAACTCCCCGTCGTCCTGCTGGAGGACGCCGCCGCGCTCATCGGCCTGATTCTGGCGCTGCTCGGCGTCGGCCTCGCGGTCCTCACCGGCAACGGCATCTGGGACGGCGTCGGCACGATCGCGATCGGCGTGCTGCTCGCCGCGGTCGCGACCGTCCTGTCGATCGAGACCAAGAGCCTGCTGATCGGCGAGGGCGCCGACCCGGAGACCCAGACCAAGATCGTCGAGACCCTCGAGTCGGTGCCCGAGGTGGACCGCGTGATCCACATCCGCACCGAGTACGTCGGTCCCGAGGAGCTCCTCATCGCCGCCAAGATCGCCGTGCACCACGACGAGACCGCCGCCGAGGTCGCCCGCGGCATCGACGCCGCCGAGGAGAAGGTGCGCGCCCGGTTCCCCGAGGCGCGCCTGATCTACCTGGAGCCCGACATCGACCGCTCCGGCGCCCAGCCGACTCCCACCACCTGAGCTCCCCCGAGCGCTCCGGCCCGCCTCGCGCACGTCGCGATGCGGGCCGGACTTTTGAACCACGCCTTCTGAGTGGGCCCCGCCTTTCCCAAGTGGGCCGCGTCTTTCCCGAGTGGCCCCGCGTTCGAACGGGCCTGGCTTCCGTGATCAGCGGGGGCGCGGGGTGTTGGTCCAGGTCAGGGCGGTCGGGGGCGAGCCGTCCGCTCTCCCGACCGCACCCGCCGCGCGCACCTCGCGGGTGCCCGGAACACGGGTCAGCGCGCTGATCGAGGCGGAGGCTCCGGCGGAGGCGCCCGGCAGCGGCGGACGGGAGACGTCCCAGGCGGCCCCGTCGTAGTGCGCGAGGTAGTGCCGGGAACCCGCGCCCGTGCCGGAGATCCAGACGCCCCTCGCGCCGTCCGACACGATGGCCGCCGTTCCGTCCGTCCCCTGCGGGCTCGCGGTCCGGCCGCCCGGTGGGCCGGACAGCGGCGTGGGGACGAGCGCCCATCCGCGGCCGTCCCAGTGCTCGACGAACGGCGCGCCCGAGGGGCCGGAGCCGACCGCCCACACGTTGTCCGGGGCGAGGGCGACCACGCCGGACAGGGGACCGCTCGGAGCCGACCGCGGCGGAGCCGTGGGAGTCCAGGAGCGGCCGGTCCAGTGGAGCAGGAGCTGCCCGTTTCCGCCGGAGCCGACCGCCCAGGCGTCGTTCGGCGCGTCGGCCGCGACGGCGTTCAGGGTGCTTCCGGGCGCTGAGCGCGTCGGGGTGACGGTCCACTTCCGTCCGTCGAAATGCCAGGCCACGGCCATCGTTCCGGCGAATCCGTTGGAGCTCCCGACCGCCCACACGTCCGAGCGCGCGCGCACGGCCACGTGGTTGGCGAGAATCGGTCTCCCGCCCGCGCCGGGCAGCGCGCTGGGCGTCCAGTGCCGTCCGTTCCAGTGGGCGGTGCGGGCCGTGCCGTCCGCGCTCGAACCGACGATCCACGCGTCGTGCGCCGATCCGGCCGAGACCGCGCTGAGGCGGGTGCCGTCGGGCAGGGGCAGCGGTGTCCGTCGCCAGCGGGTGCCCGTCCAGCGCAAGGCCAGCGGGGCGGATCCGAGTCGTCCGACGGCCCAGCCGCTCTTGGCGGACGGCGCGCTGATCCCGGTCAGGGACGATTCGCCCGTGAGCCCCTCGGGACGCAGGAAACGCCAGCACCAGCACTCGTTCAGCCGGGTCGCCCGGTGTGCCCGGCGGGTGGTCGAGGTGACAGGCGAGGACGCCGCCCTCGCAGGCGATACGGGCGTCACACAAGCCCCGAACTGGGAAAGGGCGCCCGCCCTACAGGACGCCGTCTCGGCGCCGGTGGCCGTGGCGGGCGCTGTCAGCGTCGTCGTGAGCGCCGCCGCGGCGAGCGACGGCGGGAAGGCGGTGAGAGCGATGGTCCGCGCGCGGTGTCGTTGAAAGATCATGAAACCCCCCGGACAACGATTGTCCGGCGGGGCGCGGGCGGGACGGGGGAGCGGCGGGCAAAAGCCGCGTACAGATCATGGGAAGGCAGCTCCCCTCGCCGGCCGGCCGGATGCCGGATCGACCCCAGCCCAGGCAAGATCGGCGTTGCCCCCGGAGGGAGGCAGGCCGGCCGACGCGGGGCGCCTTCCATGCACGCCGACCGGACCCCTGAAAACCGGACGGCATCGCGTGACCTCGACGGCCCGCCGAACCCCCTATGTCGGCGACGCCGCCGCGTCGGTCACGGTTAAGAGATTACGGCGGCGGCTCTCGTCCTGACGTCCCCCTCAGGGAGGGAACGCATGTCGTCCTCCAGGGGGATACGGGTCCTCCGCATGGCTCCGCACGGTGAGGTGTGGCAGTCCGTACTGCGGTCAGACTGGAAGGGTGACCAGCGACGACCATTCCGATAATCCCGCCCCGCCGACCGCGTTCGGCCCCGCCCTCGCGCGCCACGCGTGGCTGCTGTCCGGACGGGTCGTCGCCGGCGTCGGCCAGCTGCTGCTGTGGATCCTCACCGGCCTCGGCGCGGTGCTGCGCCCGCTCGGGCGGCGCGTCTCCGCCCGCCTCAACGGGCCGCGCGTCCAACCGCCCCCGGGCGCGGTACCGGGAGCCCCGGGCGCGCCGGGAGTCCCGCCTGGCGGTGCGGCGTCCACCACGGTGACGGCGCCGCTGCCCCGGTGGATCAACGGATGGCGCGAATTCACCGAATCCTGGTACTTCGCACCGCTGACCGGATTCGCGCTGACGATCGCGGCGCTCGCCGAGCTCGCCCCGGGCGTCCGGACGCCGATCAGCGTGGCCGGCGGGTTCGCCGTGGCCTCGACGCTGCCGCTCATCTGGCGGCGCGAGTACCTGCGGCCGGTCGCGGCCGTCGCGCTCGGGGCGTTCGCGGCGAGCCTGCTCACCGGGCAGGAGGTGCTGGTCACGACCGTCCTCGCGGCCCTCTACACGCTGTACGCGCTGGCCCGGCAGCTGCCGCGCCAGTCGGCCGGGGTGCTCGCCGTGGGCAGCGTCGTGACCGTCGCCGTGGTCTACCTCGCCACCGACACCCTCAGCGACGTCCCGTGGCCCGCCGCCGTCGTCGCCGTCCTGGCGGCGATCGGCCTCGGCGACGCCCGCCGCACGGTCGAACGCGCCGGACGCACCGAGGCCGCCGCCGAGGAACGCAACAACGAGACCCTGACCAGGCTGAACGCCGTCCAGCGGGAGCAGGCCGTGATGCGCGAGCGGGCCCGCATCGCGCGCGAGCTGCACGACGTCGTGGCGCACTCGGTGTCGATGATCGCCGTCCAGGCGGAGACCGCGCCGTACACGATGGAGAACCTGTCGCCCGAGGCCCGCGCCGGCTACACCGAGATCGCCAGGACCGCGCGCGAGGCGCTGGTGGAGATGCGCCGGCTGCTGGGCGTGCTGCGCGCGGACGCGGGCGCCGGAGCCGAGTCCGCGCCGCAGCCGCGCCTGGACCGGCTGCCCGAGCTGGTCGACCAGCACCAGGGCGCGGGCGGCCGCGCCGACCTGGTCGTCCAGGGTCGGCCGCGCGACCTGTCCGCGACGGTCGAGCTGTCGGCGTACCGGATCGTCCAGGAGGCGCTGACCAACGCGCGACGGCACGCGCCGGGCGCGGACGTCCACATCGAGCTGACCTACCTGCCCGACCGGCTCGCCGTCCGGGTCCGCGACGAGGGCGCGGACGGGCAGACCAAGATCCTGAACCTGAACCAGGCGGCGGGCCCCACTGCGGTGCTGCCCACCGCTCCCGGGGGCGGGCCGACCGGCGCGGGACAGGGGCCGACGGGTGCCGGGTACGGCCCGTCAGGGGCCGGAGACGGCCCTTCGGGTGCGGGGAACGGGCAGTCGGGCGGCGGCCACGGGATCCTCGGCATGCGGGAACGTGCGACCATGCTGGGCGGACGGTTCTCCGCCGGACACGCCGCGGGCGGCGGGTTCGTGGTGGAGGCCGAACTTCCGTTGACGAGGGAGGACCCCGCCGGTGAGCCAGGGACGAGTCGCTGACCGCGGCGACACGACCGGAACCGCACCGCCCGTCCGCACCGCTTCGGCCCGTCCGGCGCCGTCCGGTCGCCCGTCCGCCGGGCCGGCGTACGGAACGCGGGCGGACGCGCGGCGGTGGGGAGCGCTGCCGTGATCAAGGTCCTGGTCGTGGACGACCAGACGATCGTGCGCGCCGGGTTCGCGGCCCTGCTGGACGCCCAGCCCGACATCACCGTCGCCGGCCAGGCCGGGGACGGCCGCGAGGCGGTCCGGCTGGCCCAGCAGCACACGCCCGACGTGGTGGTCATGGACATCCGGATGCCCGGCATGGACGGCATCGAGGCCACCCGACGCATCCTGGGCGGATCGGCCACCGACGGCACCCGCGTCCTGGTGCTGACGACCTTCGACGTGGACGAGTACGTCTACGAGGCCCTCGCCGTCGGCGCCAGCGGCTTCCTGCTGAAGGACGCGACGGCCGACGAGCTGGTCTCCGCCGTCCGGATCGTCGCCCGCGGCGACTCGCTGCTCGCGCCGCAGGTCACGGGCCGCCTCATCCGCGAGTTCAGCAAGCAGCGGCGGACGCGTCCGACCCCGCCCGCCGCGCTGTCCACGCTGACCGCCCGCGAGACCGAGGTGCTCGTCCTCATGGCGGCGGGCCTGTCCAACGCCGAGATCGCCGCGCGGCTCGTGGTCAGCGAGCACACGGTGAAGACGCACGTCGCGAGGGTCTTCACGAAGCTGAACCTGCGTGACCGGGCTCAGGCCGTGATGCTCGCGTACGAGTCGGGTCTGGTCGTCCCGGGCGAGAACGGCGCGTCCGAGTAGATCCGCGGCGGTGCCGACCGTCCGCCCGGTGTTCTGCCTCCACGCCAAGGAGCTGTTGCTCAGCGGTCGGCAGGAGGCTGCCCATACGGGGGCTGCCCATAGGCGGGACCTAACGGGGGACTTGGCGGAGTGTCCGGACGGCCTACCGAACCGGCACCCGGGAGCGGCGGCGGGACGAGACGACCATGCCCGCCAGGCAACCGGCGGACAGCACAGGGCCCGCCGCGGCCATGACGTAACCCCACCTGTGAAGAGCGGCCCTCCGCTCCTCGTAGGTCTGGACGTACACCCGGCCCCGCGTGGACGTCCTGCAGACGTCGTCCGGGGCCATGCGCACGCCCTCGCATCCGGGCGGGGCGACGAGCCGGTAGACGCCCCAGGCGAGCAGCAGGATGCCCGCGACGACGCCCACCAGCTGGGGGATCTTGTCCTTCATACCTGGTCGGCTGCTCCCGTCGGGGGTGGTCAGGGCTGTGTCCTGCCCGAGCGTAGACCGGGCCGGCGGAGCAGCCGCAACGCCTTCTCCTTCTCGAAGTCCAGCGCCCGGGCCGGCGGGGCGGACAGCCGTCCGATGCGTTCGCCCAGCTCACGGACGCGCGCCTGGACCTCGGGCTCGGCCAGCACGCGCACTCCGAAGGCCAGTTCGGCGGGGCCGATGTCGAACCTCTTCTCCAGCGCCAGAGCGAGGGCGACGGCGCGCAGCTCGGCCTCGCCGAAGCGCCGGTGCCCGCCGCCCGCTCCCGAGTCGCGGGTGGGCGGCAGCAGGCCCAGCCGCTCGCGGTAGCGGAGCATGCGGGGCGAGGTGCCGAGCCGCCGAGCGGCCTCCGTGATGCGCATGGGGCCAATTCTGACAAATTTGTGTCAGGAAGTCGCGGCCGACCGTTCTCGCCGCCCGCCCCCGCCCCTAGACTCGCTCGCGTACGGCGTGTCCGAGGATCGCAACAGAGGAGCAACGGAAGCATGGACTACAAGGTCGCAGACCTTTCGCTCGCCGACTTCGGCCGCCGGGAGATCCGGCTCGCCGAGCACGAGATGCCGGGTCTGATGGCGACCCGCAAGGAGTACGCCGACTCCCAGCCGCTGCGCGGGGCCAAGATCATGGGCTCGCTGCACATGACGATCCAGACCGCCGTCCTGATCGAGACGCTGGTCGACCTCGGCGCCGACGTGCGCTGGGTCTCCTGCAACATCTTCTCCACCCAGGACCACGCGGCCGCGGCCGTCGTCGTCGGCCGCGACGGCACCGTCGACGACCCCAAGGGCGTCCCGGTCTTCGCCTGGAAGGGCGAGACGCTGGAGGAGTACTGGTGGTGCACCGACCAGGCGCTGCGCTGGCCGGACGGCTCCTTCCCGAACATGATCCTGGACGACGGCGGCGACGCCACCCTCCTCGTCCACAAGGGCGCCGAGTACGAGGCCGCCGGGGCCGTCCCGTCCGCCTCCGAGGACGACCCCGAGGAGTGGAAGATCATCCTCGACACGCTCCGCCGCACCATCGCCGACGCCCCCGGCCGCTGGACCGAGACCGCCGCGTCCGTCAAGGGCGTCACCGAGGAGACCACGACCGGCGTCCACCGCCTGTACGAGATGGCCAAGGCGGGCACGCTGAAGTTCCCGGCGATCAACGTCAACGACTCGGTCACCAAGTCCAAGTTCGACAACAAGTACGGCTGCCGCCACTCGGTCCTGGACGGCCTGAACCGCGCCACCGACGTGCTCATCGGCGGCAAGGTCGCGGTCGTCTGCGGCTACGGCGACGTCGGCAAGGGCTGCGCCGAGGCGCTCAAGGGCCAGGGCGCGCGCGTCATCGTCACCGAGATCGACCCGATCTGCGCGCTGCAGGCCGCCATGGACGGCTACCAGGTCGCCGTCCTGGAGGACGTCGTCGGCATCGCCGACATCTTCGTCACCACGACCGGCAACAAGGACATCATCCGCGCCGACCACATGGCGCAGATGAAGCACCAGGCGATCGTGTCCAACATCGGGCACTTCGACAACGAGATCGACATGGCCGGGCTGGCCCGCACCCCCGGCATCGAGAAGATCGAGATCAAGCCGCAGGTGCACGAGTGGCGCTTCGCCGACGGCCACTCGATCATCGTCCTCGCCGAGGGCCGCCTGATGAACCTGGGCTGCGCCACCGGCCACCCCTCGTTCGTCATGTCCAACTCGTTCACCAACCAGGTGATCGCGCAGATCGAGCTGTTCACCAAGACCGAGGAGTACCCGGTCGGCGTGTACGTCCTCCCGAAGCACCTGGACGAGAAGGTCGCCCGCCTGCACCTGGACGCGCTGGGCGTCAAGCTCACCACGCTCTCCAAGGAGCAGGCCGACTACATCGGCGTCGACGTCGAGGGGCCGTACAAGCCGGACCACTACCGCTACTGACCGACCCACCGCGAGCGGCACCGCCCTGGCCGGCACCACCCGGCCAGGGCCTCCGGGCAGCGCCCCGGCCGCGCGCCCAGCGCGGCGGCAGGCCGGGGAGACCCACGGCCGGGTTCCTCCGAACTCCCTGCGAAGGGGCCCGGCGGGACGCGCCGGCCGTGGAACCGCGGGGTAGGGTCCGGACGAGCCTGGGGCCGCCGTGCCGACCGGGGAACCGGTCGCGCGGCGGCTCCGTCGCATCCAGCGGAAGGCCGAAGATCGACTGAGGGAGATCGGATGAGCGACGTCGCGGACGCCTCGCTGGCGTACGAGGGCGTCAAGCGGATCGAGTGGGCCGACCGGAGCATGCCGGTGCTGCGCCAGATCCGGGAACGCTTCGCGGCCGATCTGCCGCTGTCCGGGCTCCGGGTCGCGGCGTGCATGCACGTCACGACGGAGACCGCCGGCCTCATCCGCACCCTCCAGGCGGGCGGCGCGAGCGTCGCGCTCGCCGCCTCCAACCCGCTGTCCACGCAGGACGACGTGGCGGCCGCGCTCGTCCACGAGTACGGGGCCCAGGTCTTCGCACGCGCCGGAACCGACCGCGAGGGCTACTACCGGCACATCCACCAGGCTCTCGAGACCGCACCGGACCTGGTGCTGGACGACGGCTGCGACCTGGTGAACACGCTGCACACCGAACGCGTCGACCTGCTCGGCACCGTGCGCGGCGGCTGCGAGCAGACGACGACCGGCGTGATCAGGCTGCACCAGATGGCCCGCGAGGGCGCGCTGCGCTTCCCGATGGTGGCGGTGAACGACACCGACACCAAGCACATGTTCGACAACCGGTACGGCACCGGCCAGTCCACGCTGGACGGCATCGTCCGCGCGACCAACACCCTGCTCGCGGGCAAGACGATCGTGATCGCGGGATTCGGCTACTGCGGACGCGGCCTCGCCGAACGCTCCCGCGGCCTCGGCGCCCGCGTGGTCGTCACCGAGATCGACCCGGTCAAGGCCCTGGACGCCGCCCTGCAGGGCTACACCGTCCTGCCGATGGCCGAGGCCGCCCGGGCGGGCGACGTCTTCATCACCGTCACCGGCAACCGGGACGTGATCACCGCTGAGCACCTGGCGGTCATGAAGAGCGGCGCCATCCTCGCCAACTCCGGCCACTTCGACGTCGAGATCGATGTGCGGGCCCTCGCCGACCTGGCCGTGGCCGTCCACCCCGGCGTCCGTCCCCAGGCGGACGAGTACGTCCTCGCCGACGGCCGCCGCCTCGTCCTGCTGGCCGAAGGCCGCCTGGTCAACCTGGCCGCGGCCGAGGGCCACCCCGCCGCCGTCATGGACATGTCCTTCGCCGACCAGGCACTGACCTGCGCGTGGCTGGTCGAGTCCGCGCCCGCTCTCCCGCCGGCGGTCCACGAGGTCCCGAAACACATCGACACCGAGGTGGCCCGCCTCAAGCTGGCCTCCATGTCCATCGCCATCGACGCCCTGACCCCGGAACAAGAGGACTACCTGCACTCCTGGCGCCTCGGCACCGCCTGACCAGCCGCTCGGACGCTGCGGCCTCGCGGCACTCGTCGTACTCGCCCCCTCTCAAGAATCGGGAGAGCACGCACCGAGCCCCCGGTTCAGCCCGGGAGCGCGGAACCGGGTGCCGTGGGACGCGAACGGCGGACAGCGGGGGGACAACGCTGTTCCTTGAGACGCAGGCTGCGGGCAACTCTGCTTCCTGAGATACCGTCAGCCGGGTGCCCCGCGGAACATACCTGCACCTGGAGGACGGCACCGAGGAGCGCTTCCACTGCGCCCCCGGCCCGGGCGGCTGGCGTTATGTCGGCTCCCCCACGGACGGGACGCGCCTCGACCTCGTTGTGGACTCGCGCTGGCGGCAGATCAGAGTTGAGATCGTCACCCCGGACTGGTGGCTGCGCGGCGGCGTCACCGGACGCGAGATCACATGGGTCCGCGCCACCTCGTCCGGCGAAGCCGTCGAACACTCGGCCGCAGCCTCAGGCTTCCTGAGCGAATCGCCGGCCTTCCTCATAGCGGCCGCCCACTACCTGACCAACGCACGCTCGCAGTCCCCGCATCCGGCAACGAACAGCCTCGCCTCTGTGAGCCCCCCACCTCCGAGCCCCACGCTTTCGAGCACAGCCTCGGTTCCGGACTTGGAAAACGCACGGGTAGCCGCCGCGTCGTCGGCTAACGCCCTTCCGATCACCGGGTCCCCAAACGCCGTCCCTTCGGGGGCTGCGTCCCTGGCCGCGGAGAAGGCAAGCCTCGCGGCCGACGCGGAGAGGGCGAGCTTCGCGGCGCTGGGGATCGGGAGAGACGAGGCTGGGCTTCCGTCAGCGGCCGTCTCCTTCGCGGATGGCTTGGATGAGGCAGCATCACACTCGGAGGAGTCAGGGGCCGGGGAGTTCGGGGACGTGGGCGGCGGAGATGCGACGCTCTCCGCATTGCCGGGCGGAGCGGCGGTGGACGTGCGGCTTGTGCGCGTGACCGGGCTCGCGCTGGCGACTCTGACCGAGGCATGGCGCTGGCGGCTCGCCTCCGTGGCAAGGCATGAGACCGACAGCGGCTCCCTGCCCGTCGAGCAGTACGAAGTGACGGACCTGGCGACCGGCGAGGTCCATCACGTCCACCTGGCCGGTGATGTCGTCCTGGACGCGCCAGGCATCGAACTGATCGAGCTCGACACTCCGCCCAACTTCCTCACGCGTTGAGATGACGACGCAGGTGGCGGAACAAGGGGCGATGGTCCGGTCAACTCATGCCGTCGCACCACGACACACCATCACCCCCCCGACCCAAGATCCACCTCAGCCGAACACCAGGATCTGCCGGACAGTCGCTGGTTCGAACATCGAACCGTCCGTCGGCAGGGCCCTGACACTTCCGGAGCGGGGGCGACCGCTTCAAGCCGTCCCCGACGTCGCGTCCGCTGGGCTCAGGCGACCTCTCGGCCGGATCGTGGAGTGGGGCGCTGCAGGTCGTCCAGGCGGGCGGCGAGTCGGTCGTGCACCACGACCAGCTCGTTGATGCGCTGCCGGAGCAGCGCGAGTCGCTGCTGGAAGACCTCGGCCTTCGGGCCGGACTCGGCGCAGACGTGGTCACCGAACAGGTCGTCACCGAGGCACTCTCCGAGCGCCCGCAGGTCCTTGCTGGTCAGCCCGGACGCCAGCAGCAGCCGGATGTTGTCCACCACACGTCCGGCCTCGGGGCCGTACTCGCGGTACCCGTTCGCCGACCGCCGCGAACGCAGCAGTCCCTGTTCCTCGTAGTAGCGCAGCGCCCGCGTCGTCGTGCCCGTCGCGCGCGCCAGCTCCCCGATGCGCATGCCGTCGCCTTTCCTTCCGCCGCCCGAGATCACTGCCGTGCGGGATCGACTCCGTGCGACGCGTCCATCATCCCAACGGGCAGGGCGGTCGCGGAACGGTGGTGTGCTGCCATCGCGACGCCCCAGCCCAGCGCGGCGACGGCCGCGCCCGCCACCGGCGTCCAGCGCAGGCCTGGACCGACGTCGATGACGCGTCCGCCGAGCCAGCCGCCGAGCGCGATGCCGAGGTTGAACGCCGAACTCTGCAACGTGAGCGCCAGCGTCCGCGCCCGGCTGGACGCCACCTCGATCATGCGGGTGTTCACCGTTGGGATCACCGCGTAGTACGCCGCGCCGAACAACAGCAGGAACACCGTCGCTCCGACCCGTTGCCCGGCCAGCAGGCCCAATCCGAGCAGTGACACCGACAAGGCGGCCATGCCCGCGACGATGGAGCCGGTCACCGTCCGGTCGGCGAGCCGTCCTCCGGCCAGGCCGCCCACGGTCCCGCCGACCCCGAACAACAGCAGCAGGACGGTCACCGCCGTGGAGCCGAACCCGGCGACCTCGCTTAACAACGGCGTCACGAACGTGTAGGCGGTGAACGCTCCGGCCGCGCCCAGCGCCGTCACCGCGATGACCGTTTGGACGCGCCGGTCGGCCAGCACCCGCAGTTCGGCCGCACGCCCCTCGGATCCGCCCGGCGCCGCGTCCGGGACGATCGGCGCGACCAGTACCAGCGCCACCGTCGCGAGCGCCGCCATCGCCCAGAACGTCACCCGCCAGCCCGACCAGTGGCCGAGCGCGGTGCCCAGCGGCAACCCGGCGATCATCGCGAGGCTGAACCCCAGCGACACCCGCGCCACCGCCGAGCCCTGCCGTTCCGGCGGGGCGACGTCGGCCGCCACCGCGAAGAACACCGGCATCAGCGCCGCGTGCGCGAGCGCCGCCGTCAGGTTGTGCTGGAACGGGTAGGGCACCCAGCGCTCCCCGAACCGGATGTAG
>NZ_JBFAOF010000117.1:0-12808 GCF_040675125.1 Spirillospora sp. NPDC049652
GCCGCCGGCCGACCGTGAGCAGCCATCCGGCGGGGTTGCGGGGCACACCCTCGCGCGGCCAGCTCACCAGCGCCTCCGCGAGGGCCTCCTGAGCGAGGTCCTCGGCGAGCGCGAAGTCGCCGGTGTAGCGGGCGAGGGCGCCGACGATCCGCGCGGACTCGATCCGCCAGACCGCCGCGACCGCCTCACGCCCGCCGCCTCCGGCCCAGCCGCCCGAACCCGGCCCGCCGCCGGCCGCGGGCGCGCCACCCTCCGGCATGTCGTCTCCGGACGGCGGCGGGCCCGCGGGGCCATGGGAGTCGGTCGTCATCTCAGAGCTGGCCGGTGGACTCGCGCCAGGCCCGCTCCTTGCGGATCCACTCGTTGTCCTGCGGGAACTCGTCGATCGTGGTGACGCGCCGGATCTCGGTCTTGAAGCCGGGGCCGGTCAGCGGCGACCGCTTGGCCCATTCGACGGCCTCCTCCTTGGACGCCACGTTCAGCAGGTAGAAGCCGCCGAACAGCTCCTTGGTCTCGCCGTACGGGCCGTCGGTGACGACGGGCGGCTCGGTCGAGTAGTCCACGACGACGCCCTCCTCGGCGTCGGCCAGCCCCTCGGCCGCGAGCAGCACGCCCGCCCTGATCAGCTCCTCGTTGTACCGGCCGACGGTCTCCAGCATCTTGCCGAAGTCGGCGTCCGCCATCGCGGCCAGGCCCTCGTCGGTGGCGCGCATGATCATCATGTACTTCACGGCTCTGTCTCCCTTGTCCGTCCGGGCCGCCGTCCGGCCCTTCACACGTAGGTCGAACGGGTGACACCGCCGATCGACACGTCCCCCGAATTTTCTCCCAGGAGTTTTCGGCCGCCTCACGCGCCACTCGTCACGGGGCCGGCCCGCTACCGCTCCATGTACGACTCCAGGCCGCGAAGGACCAGCTCAAGGCCGAACTCGAAGCGGTCCTCGCCGTCCTCGCTCGCCGCCGACAGCATCGGGCCGAGGTGCTTGACCGTGGACGGGAACCGGTCGGGGGGCAGCGCCTGGAAGAACTCCCGCACCTGGCCGAGGAACCGTCCGAGGTACTCCTCCTCCGACAGGCCGCTCGTCCGCCGCTTGGACAGGTGCAGCGAGCCCTCGTACGCGTCGGCGTGGATGTAGAGGTACAGGCGCTCGACGCCCCAGACCGCCGCGTGGGTCGGGATTCCGGCCGCCAGCAGGATGGTCAGCAGCCACTCGTTGACGCGCAGCGAGTTCGCCCCGGTGGGGATGTCGCCGAGGGCCACGCGCGCGATGTCGGCGTGCGCGGACAACACCTCGTGGATCGAGTACGAGACCTGCTTGACCTGCTCGCGCCAGCGCTCCGGATCCGCTTCGGGCAGCTCGACATCGCCGCAGATGCGGTCGAACATGACGTCGAGCAGCTCGTCCTTGTTGGAGACGTGCGCGTAGAGCGAGGCGGGGCCGGTGTCGAGCTCCTGCGCGACGCGGCGCATGCTGACGCCCGCCAGGCCCTCGGCGTCCAGGATGCGGATCGCGGTCTCGACGATGAGGTCCTGGCTGAGCGGCTGCTTCGCCGGGTCCGCCGTCCCGCCCTTGCGCTGCTTGCGCCACGCGGGCACCGGGAGGGACGCGTCCGCTGCGTCCCCGCCCGCCGCCTCCGCCGCCCTGGCCCGGGGCCTGCGTCCAGAGCCCTGCCGAGTAGCCATGCGCGCCCTCCCTCGTCCCGGACGACCGCGCCGCCCGTCCTCGAACATCGTACTCGGGGACGAATGCCGTACTTGACACGAACGACGATCGGAATGTAGAACAGTGTTCGTCGATGAACGAACGGCGTTCGTCGCACTGACCGAGAGGCCGCCATGACGACCACGACCCCGGCGACCGGCAGCGGGCCCGGCCTCGCCGCCGCCGTCCCCGAGACGCCCTACCGATGGCGCTGGATCGCCCTGCTGGTGATCCTCGCGGGCGAGATCCTGGACATGCTGGACGCGCTGATCACCACGATCGCCGCCCCCACCATCCGCGCCGACCTCGGCGGCTCCGCGGGCACCATGCAGTGGCTCGCCGCCGGCTACACCCTCGCCCTCGGCGTCGGCCTGATCACCGGCGGCCGCCTCGGCGACCTCTACGGACGCAGGCGGATGTTCCTCCTCGGCGCCGCCGGGTTCACGCTCGGCTCGCTGCTGTGCGGCGTCGCGGTCTCACCGGGGATGCTCGTCGGATCGCGCGTCCTCCAGGGCCTGTTCGGCGCGCTGATGCTGCCCCAGGGCCTCGGCCTGATCAAGGAGATGTTCCCGCCGAAGGAGATCGGCGCCGCGTACGGCCTCTTCGGCCCGATCATGGGCCTGTCCTCGGTCGGCGGCCCGGTGCTCGCGGGCTGGCTCATCGACGCCGACCCGTTCGGGACGGGCTGGCGCATGATCTTCCTCATCAACCTGCCGCTCGGCGTGGCCGCCGTCGCCGCCGGACTGCGCTTCCTCCCCGAGGCTCGGGCCGCCCGCGCCAGCCGCCTGGACCTGGTCGGCGCCCTGCTCGCCGCCCTCGGCGCCGGCCTGGTCGTCTACCCGCTGGTGCAGGGCCGCGAGCACGGCTGGCCCGCCTGGACGTTCGCCATGATGGCCGCCTCCGCCGCGACGTTCGCCCTGTTCGCCTGGTACGAGATCCGCAAGCAGCGCGCCGGCGGCGACCCGCTCGTCACGCCGGGCCTGTTCCGCAAGCGCGGCTTCAGCGGCGGCCTCATCGTCGGACTGGTGTTCTTCTCCGGGATGACCGGCTTCGCCCTGGTCTTCGCCCTCTACACCCAGCTCGGTCTCGGCTACTCGCCCCTGAAGGCGGGCCTCGCGCAGATCCCCTGGTCGCTCGGCATGATCGCCGGGTTCGGCGCCGCCCAGGCCGTGGTCCGCTTCGGGCGCCACGTCATCCACGCCGGGACGGTCGTCATGGCGGGCGGCGTGGCCGGCGTCCTGCTCACCCTGCACCTCGCCGGGATCGGCGTCAGCCCGTGGCAGCTCGCCCCCGCCCTCGTCGTCACCGGGCTCGGCATGGGCCTGCTGATGGCCCCGTTCTTCGACATCGTCCTGGCCGGCGTCGAACCGCACGAGACCGGCGCGGCGAGCGGCTCGCTCACCGCCGTCCAGCAACTCGGCAGCGCCCTCGGCGCCGCCGTCCTCGGCACCGTCTTCTTCGGCCGCCTCGGCGACCACCTCGCCGCGGACGGCCCCGCCTTCCAGCACGCGATGGACGCCACCC
Source organism: Spirillospora sp. NPDC049652 (assembly GCF_040675125.1). Classification (NCBI taxonomy): domain Bacteria; kingdom Bacillati; phylum Actinomycetota; class Actinomycetes; order Streptosporangiales; family Thermomonosporaceae; genus Spirillospora; species Spirillospora sp. NPDC049652. Next base: position 3,228 of record NZ_JBFAOF010000117.1, read on the forward strand.
TCTGGACCGTCGTCGCCCTCCTGGCCGCCAGCTTCCTCGCCTCCTTCCTCCTCCCGAAGCAGGCCCGCGCCGAGGACTGACGGACGCTCCGGAAGAGGGCCGGCCGACGGCCCGGGAACAGCCCCCGGCCACGTCCCGGTAGCCCCTGAGCTGCCGGGATGTGGCATTCGTACCGCTCGAGCCGCACGTTCGGGCAAACAATTCGCCAAGCGGCCGTTTTCTCCAGGAACCCCCGAACCGGCGACGTACGGCCCGCATCTCACGAAGCGCACAGAGTCCATCGAGAACGGGGAAACAGCATGCGACTCAGCAGCAGGATCACACGTCCGGCGATCGTGGCGTTCGCCGCCGGACTGGCGCTCGCATCGGGGGCGACCGCCGCGACCGCCGCGACCGCCGGCGACCAGGAGGCTGCGGCCAAGTACCGCCTCACGCCCTACGGCTACGGCAAGCTGCGGATCGGGGAGTCCGCCAAGGCCGCCCTCCGCTCCGGCGCCATCGTGGTCAAGCAGCGCGAGCGCTACTGCATCGGCTTCGACCTCAAGGGCCACCCGACCGGCCGCAAGAGCGTCGGCGGCTACATCTCCAAGAAGTACGGGGTCGCGCTGATCACCGCCCCGAAGGGCGTCTCGACCACCCGAGGCATCCACGCCGGATCGTCCCTCGCCCAGCTCAAGCGCGCCTACCCGGGCGTCCGCCGCGACATCCACGGCTACTACGACGTCACCGCGCCGGGCAACCGCAAGGCCCAGTACTCCTTCGAGGTGCACCACGGCAAGGTCACCGAGGTCATGCTCGACCTGAAGCGCCAGGACTGCTTCAACTGACCCACGGGGAAAGGTGAGAGCGCCAGGTCCGGCCGCGACACCGGCCCTGGCGCTCTCCTTTCCGCGACCCCGCCCACACCCTGTGGATAACTTTCCATAGCCCCGAAATAGTGATGACCCCGGACAATTCGACCGCACGCTTTTCTGTCGGATCGGGTCGCTAACGTTCTGCCGTCAGCAGGGGACAAGGCAGGCGGGGGCTCGCATGGCGGACGGCGCGACGGCCAGGCGGCCCGCTCCGATGGACGGGCGGGCGAACCCCCGCTTGTCCGACCTGCACCGCCTCCTGGCGGACGAGCCGGCCGACCCGGACATCGTCGAGAAGGCGCGGCAGCGCAAGGAGGCCGCGCTGCTCGACTTCGGGATCGGCGCGAGCACCGTCGCGTCCTGGCTGTACTCCAAGTGCCACCGCCACATCGCGACCACCGCCGTCCCCACCGCCGCGGTGACCGCCACCGGTGACGGCGTCTGCGCCCTGCTCTACAACCCGTACTTCTTCCTCGAACTGGACCACGAGGGCGTCAAGTTCGTCCTGTTCCACGAGGCTCGGCACCTGATGCACCGGCACCTCTACGTGGACGAGCTGCTGCGCGACGACCCGCGGTTCACGCTCGCCGCCGAAGTGGCCATCAACCATGTGGCTCTGCTCAGGCTTCGCCGATCCGGCCTGCCGACCGTCCCGGGCCAGGACGGCGGCCCGCCTGAACCGGTCGGCGTAGACCCGCGCGCTGTCTACGAGCGGTACAAGGCAGACCTGCTGGATCAGGGCCTCACGCCCGTGTCCTATGACGAGTTCAGCCATACGGACCTCACGGTGTACAGCGAGCTACGCCGCATGAAGACCCTAGAGCCGCCCCCGTCCGCCTACTGCGTCCATGGCGTCGGAGACGGACCGGAAGGGCGGACGGGGCGGGCCGTGCCCTTGGACGACGAGACCGTCCAGCAGATCGGCGACGCGGTGCTGCGCGAGGTCGTCCAGGCCGCGCTGCGCGGCAACCAGTCCGCCCGGGACGAGATCCTCGACCTGGCCGACCGCTCCGCCGACGGCGGCGACCGGATCGAGCGGATGTGGGGCGGCCTCGGCCTGGACAAGCTGCGCGGCACCACCCCCGTGACCCGCCGCGTCGACTGGTGGCAGCGCTGGCTGACCGACGTGCTCGCCTCGAAGCTGGACGAGAGCGAACGCCTCGTCTATCCGAAGAAGCACGGCGCGATCCTGCTGGCGCTCGGCCACGAACCGATGCTGACCCGGCGCGGGCCGGAACGGAAGAAGGTCGTGCTGGTCGCGTTCGACACGTCCGGCTCGATGCCCGACTCGGTCGTCGAGTGGCTGACCACGCTCGTCGGGCAGACCGACGGGGTCGAGAGCCACTGGCTCAGCTTCGACGGCGTCGTGACGCCCTTCGTGCCCGGCGAACGGGTGCGCGGCGGGGGCGGCACCGACTTCCAGAACGTCGTCGACTACGCCGAAGGACGGCTCAAGGTCGGCGGTCGGCGCCTCGACGTCGAGCCCGACGCGGTCATCATGGTGACCGACGGCTACGCGCCCGCCGTCACCCCCGCCGAACCCGACCGGTGGATCTGGCTGATCACCGACGGCGGCGACGACTGGCCGGAACGCCACCATCCCCCCATGGCCTGCCACCGGGTCACGTCCGGACGATGACGGAGGAGAACCCACCCGTGCCCACCGCACCGACCGAGAGCCGTCCCCCGCGCGCCGACCGGGGCGAACGGCCGTGGCGGCCCACCGCGACCTTCCCGAAGCCGCCGGAGGACGGCCCCGCCGCCCGGCTCGAGAAGTTCATCGACGCGATGATCGAGACCGGGCAGACCGGGCAGATCTTCGGCGAGCACGGAATCGGGAAGACCTCCACCTTCGTCTCCTACATCCCGGCCCGCTACCCCGGCACCGAGCTGGTGGTCATCCCGGCCGCCAACCTCACCCCGGACGACCTGCTGGTCAACGCGCCCGTCCGCGACGACCGCAGCGGGGAGCTGGCGCTGCGCCAGCTCGTCATGCGGCAACTCGTCCCCGGACGCCCGTTCGTCCTGCTCATCGACGACTCGCTGCAGGCGGGGAGCACGGTGCAGTCGCAGCTCATGCAGATCGCCTGCGACTGGAGCCTCGGGGAGTACGACCTGCGCGAGCTGGGCTGCGTGGGGGTCTTCCTCACCGACAACGAGTCGACGGCCGAGACCGGCGCGCGCCGCTCCGACCTGGCGATCCTGGACCGGATGGTCACCCTCCGGCTGACCGCCAACGACACCGCCTGGCGGACGGCCCTGGCCGAGCGCTACCCCGACTGGGACCTGCGCGAGGTCTTCCGGCAGTGGGCCTCCCTCAGCCCGCACCTGCGGCACCTGTTCTCGCCGCGCACCCTCCAGCACGTCCTCGACTGCGCGCGCGCCGGGTTCCCGCTGGCGTGGGGTCTGCCGCTGCTGAACGGCAGCCGGCTGGCGCTGGTCGACCGCCGGCCGGACGGCGAACCGGGCCGCGACCACACGTCCGAGCTGCTCGACGGCATCGCCAAGGCGGTCGGGGCGAGCAACCCGGCCACCGTCGCCGACCCGGTCCGCCGCATCCTGCGCGCCGCGATGCGGAACCGCTGGGCCGTCCTTCTGCAGGGGCCGCCCGGATGCGGCAAGACGGAGATCACCAAGCAGATCTCCCAGGAGGAGACCGGCCGCCCGCCGGTCTACTTCTCACTCCCGGTGACCAACGTCGAGGACCTGTGCGTCCCCGTGCCCACCCCGGACGGCGCGCTGGACGCGCTGCTCACCCGCTCGCTGCTCGACCCCGCCCCCAAGGTGCTGGTCTGGGACGAGTACAACCGGCCGAAGGACAAGGCGACGTTCGCCAAGCTGATGGAGGTCACGCAGGAGTGGACGCTCGCCGGGCGTCCCATCCCCAACCTGCGCGCCCAGGTCGCCCTGCAGAACCCGCCGTACCACCTCGGCCGGAAGATGCAGGTCAGCAGCAACAACGTCGCCCAGGCCAGCCGGTTCACCGTCAGCTACGAGGTGCTGCCCGACGACATCCCGGCCAACGAGTGGCTGATCTCCACCTACGGCGAGACGGCCGAGACCGTCCTGGAGTGGTGGAAGAACGACATCGACGACGAGGGCCGCGACTGGGTCACCAAGCGGACCCTGGAGCGGCTGATCAAGCTGCACCGCGTCGATCTGCCGCTGGAGTCCGGGCTGATCTACCTCGGTGAGGGCGAGTTCGCGCCGGTGCCGCTGACCGCGCTGGAGGCCCGGCTCGCCGGGCTGCGGAAGACCGGGCTGACCGAGATCGCGGACGACCTGCCCGGGTGGGAGGCCCGGCTGGCGGCCGCGGCCGAGGCCTCCGCCGAGGGGACCGACGACACCGACCTGGTGCACCAGGTGTTCTCCAACGCCGAGGTGTCGCAGCTGGAGCGGAACCTCGACGTGGTGGCCCGCCTGCTCCGGTACCTCCCACCGAAGCTGCGGGCCACCTACCTCGTCGGCCAGACGCCGGAACGGCAGCGGTTCTGGGTGACGGCGCTGGCCCGGATGGCCGAACTCGCCACCACCTGACCAGGGCCGGCTAGACCGCGGCCTTCTCCTTGTCCTCCCGCTCCGGCTCGTCCTCCGGCTCGTCCTCGTCCTCGTCCTCTTCCTCCTCGTCCTCGTCCTCCTCGTCTTCGTCTTCGTCCCAGTACTCGTCGTAGTAGAAGTCGTCCTCCTCGACCTCGCGGATCATGGGGATGGCGACCGCGGACTGCTCGTGCTCGACCGTCCACGAGTTGCGGAAGAAGTCGAACCGCAGGTGGAAGTGGCCGTCGGTCTCGGTGAACAGGATCGGCGGGACGAGGAAGTCCAGCGCGCCGACCGTGATCTCCGAGTCGACGAAGCTCTTGGGGTCGATGTCGGGCCCCTGGCAGGCGGCGAAGTTGACGGGCGTCATGGCCTTCTTGCCGAGGACATGGATGAGGTCGCCCTCCACCACGAACCGGTCGGGGGCGAGGACCACCTCCTCCCCGAGCAGCAGGATCGGCGCGGGCATGACCTCCTTCTTCGCCCTGTCCTGCAAGCGCGCGTAGTGCTCGACGACGTCCTCGGTGCGCGTCATGTCGTACTCCATCCCGCCCATGTGGAAGGAGCAGCACCGGGTCGCGCTGCCGTCGCCCTCCTCCGGCTCGGGGAAGAGGCAGGACTTGTCGAACGCCACGACGGCCGATTCGCTGCGCCGTTCCGCCAGGAAGCCGGGGACCCATCCGGCGTCGGCGGCCTCGATCGCCTCCGTCTCGCACAGGTCCCGGAAGGCGGTGTCGCCGACCTTGCAGTTGAAGTAGTCCAGCAGCGTGATCGCGGCGCATTCGGAGACCGTGAGGTCATCGCCCTTGGCGAACCAGAAGTCGTAGCCGTTCGCCACGAACTCCACACCGCGGAACTTCTTGTGGACGAACGGCTCCCCGTCCACGGAATCCGAAGCGGGGATGTTCCAGTGCGCGGCGGCGACCTGGTTGAAGTAGGCGTCGGCATGCCGCGCGAGTTCGGGTGCGAAGACGCTCTCACCGGTCAGGTAGCACGCCTTGCTGAACAGCGCGCCGACCTCCGTGTAGTGCTTGAGGCGGTGTTCGGTGAAGACCAGTTCGGTGCGCAGGAAGACCTTGCGTCCGTCCTGGTAGGGAGCGCCCTCGTGCTCGTACCGCTGGTCGAAGACGACGCAGGTGAACGGCGGGATCTCGGCCAGCGAACCGCCCTCGGAAAGCTCCAGGACGGGCTGCTCCCCTCCCGACCCTCCGGTGAGGTAGAGCAGGACCGTGTACCGCGACACCTGCTTGCGTGCGGCGTCCCGGTAAGGCGTGTCGCGGTGGCGGTGGAAGTTGGAATCGCCGGGCTCGAAGCGGTTGCAGCGGAACACCGGGTTCACGTGCGAGAACCCGGTCATGACCGTTTCGGGCATCGCCTTGGCCAACGCGGGCGCCAGGGCTTGGGCGAGCAGCGCGGAATGGAAGATGAACCGCTCGCCACCCCGAGATCCGGAGTTCAGCGGCGGAACGTACAGGCCCAGCGAGTCGAGCCCCTCCAGGCAGGCGCGGGCCGTGTCGGGAAGCCGCACGGAGAACGAGTACGCCCCTTCCGCGAACTCCTCCGGACGCTCCAGCTCGAACTCCAGCGGGACGTCCATGAACAGCCGGTCCAGGGGGAGGATGTTCTCGAACGTCCGGAACGACAGCTCATGCGGATCGACGAACACCGCCGCGAGGTACTGCGCGTCCCGGATCGGACGGGCGAACGACTCGCGCACCTCCTCCGGCAGCTTCTCCGCGTCCACGAACCGCACCGCCTTGAACCGGGCCGTCGGATGCCACGTCACCCCGAGCCCGTCGAGCACCGCCGCGGGCTCGCAGACGGTCGCGTCGACCTGCGCCCGGTACCGGTCGACCTCCTCCTCCGGGGCCGTTCCGTCCGACAGGGCGAAGAACCGGTCACGAAGCTCGGTGCTCATGGGCATCTCCAGATGACGCGTAGCGCGGGTGGGAGCTGGGGGGCGTGCGCGAGCAGCTTCGCGCCGTCGGATCCGACGTCGGCGCGGTGCAGCAGCAGCCGCCGGAGCGAGCCGGCGAACGGCGCGTCGAGCAGCGTCCGCACCCCCTCCGCGCCGATCTGGTTGTAGCGGAGGTCGAGTTCGGTGAGCTTCTCGAAGCGGTGCAGCGCGGCGACACCCTTGGCCGTGACGAAGTTGCGCTGGAGGCGCAGGCTACGGACACCGCTGAAGATCGCGGTGTCGGCGAGCGCCGCCAGCCCCGCATCGCCGACGGCGCAGTACCGCAAGTCCAGCACCTCAAGCCGTCCCGGCGCGTCCGGAAGTCCGCGGACCAGGCTCGACACCGCGAGCGTCCGGGCGCCCAGCGCCCCGATCCGCAGATACGACAGGTCGAGCTCGGTGAGCCGCTCAAGGTTCAGCGTCGCGAACCCGCCGGTCTCGACGAACGAGGACGGGAGCGGCTCACCGTCCTCGTCGACGTCCTCGCCCGGTTCCCAGTAGTCCTCCTCGCCGGCCGGCGACTTGATCCGCAGCGCGGTCACGAACGGCGACCGCAGCACCCTCCCGATCTCCACGGGCGCGTCTTCGGACCACTCGACCGCGACCCGGGTCATGAACCCGTACCGCCGTTCGAGCACGGTCGCCCCTTCGGGCAGTTCCTCGTCCCAGCCGCTCTCGTGCGCCTTCACCAGCGCCGCGAGCTCGCGGTCCAGGGGCTCCGTCCGCCCGGGGCTGGTCCGGGCCCGCCGCTGCTCCAGCCGGATCACCTCACCCCGCGCGTCCCCCTGCCCCCTGAGCCACTCCCCGTACACGTTCCAGAGGTCCAGATCACCGGGGTCCTCCCGCAGCCTCCGCTCAACCGTCTCAATTTCCACCCCCAGCACATTAGGGGCTTCGACCGACAAAACATTCGCCACTCAATTAACCCGAGCACCGCAGCCGCTCGACCACTCCCGAGAAGTCCACAAAACCAGACACAAAGCGTCTTCCGATACTTGGCACCCAGAATCCCCACACAGAACCTGAAATTGCCCGAGAGCCTGACTCAGCCGATCCATCCGACGCCGCCGCGACGCCCGCCCTCCCCCCCAAGATCACGAGGTTTCCGGCGCGGAGTACGATCACGCCACAGCTCTCGGCACTCGGTCCGCCACCCGCCAGGCGGTCCACGAAGCAGGTGAGACTCATGACGCAGTCGATGAGATGGCAGGGCGGAGCCAACATCCCGTCCGCCGCGTTCGGGCGGATGACCAGCAGCTGGCCACGGGCTTCACTGACCCTGAACCACTCCACGCTCGTGCTCAAGTTCGTGCTCTCGACGTTCACGCTGACCCCGGCGGACGTGGCCGTGATCTATCCCTGCGGGGGCTTCACGGTCAGCGGCGGCCTCGGCATCCAGACCACTGACGGCCAGGTCCTGGTGTTCTGGACCACCGAGACCCCGACCATCCTCCCCGCGCTGGAGGCCGCAGGCTTCCCCGTCTCGCCCGAACCCCGGCCGGTCTACCAGGAGATCCGCGCCTCCCAAGCCCCCCGAAAGCGCGGAACGCCGACTTCCGGAAAAGCGCTCGCCATCCGCGCCGGCCTCTTCCTGGTGGGACTTCTCTGGTGCGTGCTCTCCCGGCCGTTCCTAGCACCGCACAGCTCACTGCTGCAGTTGCTCGTCCCCGGGGGCTTCGTCCTCGTCGTCAGCGGCGTCGGCTACTACATCCACCGCAACCGCCACCCCACCCAGCGCTCAGAGGACCGAAAGCCCTAGACCTCCAACCAGCTCCGGCACACGGACGCCCATCGCCCCAGCCGCCCAGCCGAGGCGTCATCGACCCACGTGAGCTGGAACGATCCTTCGAGCGGATCAAGGCAGACGCGAAGCTCCGACGCACCCGCTCTCACGATGTACCGCGGTTGCTGTCACCGTTGCTGTCAAAAGCCCCCACCGGATATCCGACGGGGGCTCTGAGGTGGTGGGCGTCTTCCGATGCTCGTTCCCCCGCTTTCCCCTCGCTCTCAGCTCACGTCACCGTGCGGCGCTACCTCAGCGCTCTTCACCACCCCTGCGTGGTGTCCACGATTTGTCCGTTATAGGAGCCGCCAACGCAGGGGGCCTTCCCCCAGATCAGGGGAAAGGTGCCGCCCCCGTCCTGGCACTGCTTGGGCGTGATGTCGGCCGGCGCCTTCTCCGAGGCCAAGGCCGAGCCGGCAAGCGTCACCGCGGTGAGCGTCGCCCCGACGGCCATGACCGCTGTCGCGGCAAGTCCGGTGATGGTGCGCATGATGCTGATCCTCTCGTCGAGACCCCATCTCTCCACGATTACTATCCGCATCCATTGAAGTCACACTATGTAATCGCCTCTGGTCCTGAGATTCTGTGTCGAACGAACCGAGCGGCGATCAGCCCGCAGCCGGCCGTCCCGCTGTCAGACCGGCTGCTGCGCGAGCACCAGGCGGCCGCGCACCCGAAGGCTTCACAGAAATGAAAATTGGGAGAGCCCCTGATCTGGGCAGTGATCTCCACCATCGCCCCACTGAACGCGAAAACCCGCCGGTGATCCGGCGGGTTTTGGCTTGTGGGCGTACCAGGACTTGAACCTGGGGCCTCATCCTTATCAGGGATGCGCTCTAACCGACTGAGCTATACGCCCTCAGCTGCGTCGCCGTCTTGCGGCGACGCATGAGAGATTACCGCATGCCGGAGCGTGGACGGTAATCGATGATCACTCGGCCTCCTTGAGGGTGACCTCGACGCCGCCGACCAGGTCGGCGGCCAGGTTGTAGATCACCGAGCCGACGGTGGACAGGGCCGTGATCAGCATGACGTTCAGGGCTCCGACCAGGACGGTGTAGCCGAGGACGCGGGTGAAGGAGAACCAGCTGCCGGCGTCGACGCCGCCGCTGTCCTCGCCCTGCTTGGAGGTCAGGTCCTGGACGGTGCCGGCGATGGCGTCGAAGACGCCGAGGCCGGACAGGATCATCCACAGCACGATGACGGCGACCAGCAGGACGACGAAGCAGACCAGCGACATCACGAAGCTGAACTTCATCACCGACCAGGGCTCCAGCCTGGCGAGCTGGAGCTGGGCCTTGCGGGCCGTCTTGGCGGACGCGGCCGGCCGCGAGGGGCCGGCCGGCGACGGCGCGGGACGGGCCGGCGGGGGCGTGGCCGGACGGTCCTTCAGGACCGTGCCGGCGAACCCGCGGCCGCGGCGGCCCCGGCGCCGGGCGGCGGGTTCGCC
>NZ_JBFAOF010000118.1:0-12802 GCF_040675125.1 Spirillospora sp. NPDC049652
GTCCCGCCGCCCGCCGCGAGACCAGGCTCGCCGCCGCCGACACCGGGCTCGTCCGGTTCGGCGGACGCCTGTGCCGCGTCGCCGACGACCTGATGCCCCGCGACATCGTCCAGGCCAACCTGGAACTGGTGGCCGAAGCGCTGGAGGGCGCCGGGATCGCTTACCAGGTCCTCCGCGACCCCGGCACCAGGCACCGCGTCATCACCGGCGCAGAGAACCGGGCCGCCGCCATCGCCGCGCTGACCACCGCGTTCGCCGACCGGCCCGTCTACGCCGAGCGCATGCGCCCCGGCGGACGCCCCGGCCAGGCGACCCTGATCGCCGAACTGACCGGTGACACCGACATCGCCGGGCTGCGGATCTTCCAGCCGGTCGTGTCAGCCTCCCGCACCCTCAGCTACGGCGCCGCCTACGGGTGTGACCTGGAGTTCTGGACCGAGGAACCGGACAGCGGCGCTCTCGTCCCGCTGCGTCGCACCCTGATCGGTGACACCGTCCCCAGGGCCGTCCTGGCCGACACCGGGCGCGTCACCCTCGGAGCCCGCGCCTACCCCTCGGTCGCCGCCCTCGACCGCACCCTGGTCGCCGACCTCACCTTCCCGATCGACGTCGTCTACACCTGGGTGGACGGCGACGACCCCGCCTGGCGGGCCCGCCGCGACGCGGCGTTCGCCGCGATGGGACGTCCGCCCGTCGAGGCCGCGGGGTCCGAGGCGCGCTTCCGCTCCCGCGACGAACTGCGCTACTCGCTGCGCAGCCTGGAGATGTTCGCGCCCTGGGTCCGCACGGTCCATCTGGTCACCGACCGGCAGGTCCCCGCCTGGCTCGACACCGGCCACCCGAAGATCCGCGTCGTGGACCACAGCGAGATCTTCGGTGGCCGGGGACGGCTGCCCAGCTTCAACAGCCACGCGATCGAGTCCCAGATCCACAACATCGAGGGGCTGTCGGAGCACTTCCTGTACTTCAACGACGACGTGTTCCTCGGCACGCCCGTCGGCCCCGACCGGTTCTTCCACCCCAGCGGGATCACCAAGTACTTCATGTCACCGACCTCGGTGGCGCTCACCCCGGTCGGCGCGGACGACGACTTCAACTTCGCCGCCGGAAAGAACAACCGCGTGCTGATCGAGGAGGCGTTCGGCCACACCCTGACCCACGCGTTCCTGCACGCGCCCCATCCGCTGCGCCGCGACGTCCTGACCGACCTCGCCAACGCGTTCCCCGAAGCGGTCGCGCGCACGGCCGCCGCGCAGGTCCGCTCGCACACGGACATCTCCATCCCGTCCTCGCTGCACCACTACTACGCCCACTTCACCGGACGCGGCGTGCCCGGCGACATCAGCTGCGCCTACGTCAACGTCGGCGACGCGAGCCAGCACCCCCGGCTCACCCAGATCCTCACCCAGCGCCGCCACGAGGTGATCTGCCTCAACGACACCCACCACGGCGACCTGTCGGCAGAAGAACAGAGCCGCGTCGTGTTCGGCTTCCTGGAGGGCTACTTCCCGATCCCCGGCTCCTTCGAGAAGGGCAGCAAGCGCAACCAGCGCCTCCGCAAGAGGCGGGCGTGATGGTCGGCGGCTGGTGCGGCCTTCCCTGATGTCGGATTCGGTGGCCCGGTGGTTCAGGCGAAGACCTCACTGACGGGGACGGCTGATGGCCGGGCTGTTCTGGGTGGTGGGGTTGTGCGGTGCGGGGGAGATGTAGGCGCTGTAGCCGCGGAGGCCGTAGCGGCCTGAGAGCAGGGTGCGGCGCCAGGTCCGGGCGTAGGCGGGCGGGGTGCCCCGGGGGCCGATCAGCACCGCGACCGGCTGGTGTCGGGACAGGGCGACGAGGCGCGGGACGGTGATGGACGTGTTGGGCCCTCGCGTCTGCACCCAGGCGCAGCGTGCGTGGTAGGCGACCGGGGTGGCCTGGTCGCCGGTGATGGTGCAGGGGGAGCGGACGCCGAGGCGGTTCAGGTCGGCCGCCATGCGGACGTAGTCGCCGTGCGAGCGCTGGTCGCCTCGGGTCACCCTGGCCAGGACGGCCTGCTGGATCCCCAGGTGCAGGAGCAGTCCGACGGCGGCGAGGCCCGCGACCCAGGGGCGCGCCCGTGCCGGGGTCCGGGTCGCCAGCCACCACAGGCCCATGGCCACGGGGACGGACAGCAGCGCGTAGGCGGGCAGCAGGAACCGGGGCGCGGCGTAGTCGATCATCAGGAGGTAGGGGACGGAGATCGCGGCCGCGCACACCGTCGGCACCAGCGCGCGCGACAGGCGGCCTTCCGCGCGGGCGGCGACCAGGCCGCCGAGGACGGCGAACGGCAGCACCGCCCACCAGAGCGCGGCCGGACGATGGCGCCACGGACGGGTGCACGGGCGGCACAGCTGCGGTCCGTTCAGTGCGCGCAGCTCGTCGTCCAGGGCGAAGTGCAGGCCCATTCCGCCCTCGACGCGGCTGGAGACGTGCAGCCGCTGGGGGACGCCGCCGAAGCGGACGTAGGCCTCGACCACCCACTCGGCCGCTCCGATCCCCAGGCCGGCGAACATGACGACCATCAGGGCCGGGCGTCGCCATGACCGGACCACGAGCGCGGCGACCACCAGCGGGAACGCCAGCCAGGCGGCGTCCAGCGGACGCATCAGCGCGACGAACGCCAGGCTCAGCGCCAGCCCGGCCAGCGCCCACCGGTCCCGGTCGTCGCCCGCGGCGCGCAGGAAGCAGCCGACCGCGGCCAGCGCGCCGAAGGCGACCCACAAGTTCGGCATGGCCTGGGAGCCGCTGATCAGCGTGATCCAGAGCCCGGCGAAGAGCAGGCCGGTCAGTGCCAGGGCGCCCGGCGGCAGGAGGCGTCGCCAGATCCACAGCGTCCCCGCCAGCGCGAGGCTCGACAGGACGGCCAGGTAGATCCGCAGTGCCGCAGTGGACAGGGTGGCCTGGGCGACCGGCGCGACCAGCAGGGTGATGCCCCGGGCGCGCGGTGCGCTGAAGTACCCGGCGGGCACGTGCGCGCTGAACTGGCTGACGTACAGCGACTCGTCCCATCCGAGCGGGATGTGCGGCGAGACCAGCAGCAACTGCGCCAGGAGGAACACGAACCCGGCGCACACCGCCACCAGCCCCCCGTGCTGGAAGCCGCCGGCCGTCTCGCCGCCGGCCGTCTCGCCGCCGGCCGTCTCGCCGCCGGGCGGTCCCGCCGGCTGGAGGAATCGGGAGTGCAGACGCATCGGACACGCCTCACGGTCAGGACGGACGAAGGGTGTCTTCGCCCACCTGCCATTCTGTGCGGGCCACGGTTTCGGGTCGTTCCGGCCTTGGAACGGATTCGGTCGGTGACGGGCAAAGAGATGCCGAAAGGCGTGACGCGCGTCGGCTGCGGTGTCGGGTTATCCCTACCTGGGTTCGGCCAGCCAGCCGCATGGGCCGCCGTCGCCACCGCGCCATAGCGTTTTGCTCGCAAATGGCGGCCCGACCCCAAGGTGGTTTCGTGAAGAAGTATGTCGTCGCGACCGCGGCGGCCGTTCTGGGCGTCACCGGACTCGCCGTGGACCTGGACGCGCTGCGCGCCATCGCCGGCGGCGCGGCCCGGTTCGTCCCGAAGACGCCGGCCGCCCCGGACGGCATGCTCGTCTCCCCGGCGGCCGTCCAGTACGTCGGGACGAAGCCGACCACGCTGAACTGGTTCAACAAGTCGCTGCACGTCAGGCCCGCCGGGATCGTGAACCGCTTCCCCGGCCAGGACGCGACCGTCCCGTACGTGATCGTCCCGTTCAAGATGCTCAAGGACATCGACTCCTTCCCCACCCGCGTCTTCGTCCAGGGCCACGACATCGACCGCAAGGCCCTGGACAGCGTCGCGCGCAAGGCCGTCCCGTCCTACGGGGTCACCTCCGTCGGCGGCGACTTCCTCCGCTACCGGGACGACGTCGAGCACACCCTCCGGCAGAGCCCGATGGTCAAGGTCGTCGACCAGGCGTTCGCGGAGAGCGCGCTCGTCGTCATGGTGTACGGCCTGCTGTCGGTGCTCCTCGTCCTCCTCGTGGGCGCGCGCGAACGCGGCCGGGCCATCGCGCACCTGGAAGTCCTCGGACTGAGCGGCAGGCAGCGCCGGACGCTCGCGCTCATCGAGATCGGGCCGGTCGTATTGTGCGCCGTCCTGGCCGGGTGGTTCGTCGGGATGATGCTGCCGAGGCTCACCGGGCCGGTCGTCAACCTGCGTCCGTACACGCTCGGTTTCGCGGCGTCCAACCACGCCGTCGAACCCCTGCACCTGGCCGCGCTCGCCGCCGTCCTGCTGGTCGTCGGGCTCGCGGCGGTGCTCGTGGACCGGCTCTTCGACGCCCGCGGCCGCCTCGGCGAAGTCCTCCGCACGGGGGAGGAGGGGTGAGCGCGCCGGCGCTCCGGTCGATCCGGACGCGCTTGCCCGCGCTGCTCGCGCTGGCCGTCCTCGTCATGCTCACCACCGGCCTCGCCGTGGCCGTCCCCGCCCGCGTCGTCCACGGCTTCGACCGCTCCGCCGCGCAGGCGGCGGGTCCGGACGGCGCGGTGAGCGTCACCGGCACGGCCAGGGGAAGCACCGCTTTCGGCAAGATCCCGGCCCCCGACGCGCTGGTCGGGCAGGGCGTCGGCTGGCGCGCGCTCCTCCCGCCGGAACTCTCGCGGGCCACGCAGGAGCCCGACCCCTTCGCCTACGTCGGGCCGGACATGGTCCAGCGGCCGAGGTGGAAGCGTCCCGGGTTCCTCCGCCTGTTCGTCAACCCCTCGCTGAAGTCGCCCCACGTCCGGTTCCTGTCGGGTGACCCGGACCGCGAGGACGACGGCATGCCGGGCGGCCCCGGCATCTACGTCACCCAGAAGACCGCCGACCTGTTCGAGCTGAAGGTCGGCTCGCCCGTCCGCGTGGAGAACCCGGCCGGCGAGCTCGTGCTGCACGTCGCCGGGATCATCGAGGCGCTCGACCCCGGCAGCTCCTACTGGACGGCCCGCCAGGCGGTCACCAAGCCCTGGGTCTACGTCGAGGCCAAGAGCGGCCGGGAGCGTCAGTTCGGCGGAGCGCTGATGGGCCCGAAGGGCTACTCCGCCCTGCGCGCGCTCGGCGCGGGGGTCAACTACACCTGGCGGTTCCCGCTGCGGCAGGACCGCGTCACCGCCGCGTCGCTGCGCGCCATGGGTCCGGAGCTCGACCAGTTCCGGGCGGCGGTCTCCGGACGGTCCGACTCCGTCCCCAGCGAGGTCCAGACTCCGCTGGACGGCCGGATCAAAGAGTTCACCTCGCAGTACGCCACCGCCCAAGTGATCACCGGCCTCGTCTTCGGCGGTCTGGCGGCCGTCCTCGCCGGGTCCGTGCTGACCGGCCTCGTGCTGTTCGCCGAACGGCTGCGCGGGACGCTCGCCACCATGCGCGCACGAGGGGCCTCGCGCGCGCAGCTGTTCGGCACGGTGTCGTGGCTGACCGTCCCGGTGCTGCTGCCCGCCGTCGCCCTGGGCTTCGGCTTGGGGCACCTCGTCCACGCCGGGCCGCTCCAGCTCTCCTCCGTCTACCTCGTGCTGGCGATCGCCGTCGCGGTCGTCGTCGTTCCCTGGGCGGCCGCGGTCGGCTGGCGGCGCGGTTCGGTCGGCACCTCACCGCGCCCGGAGGTCGCGGCGGTCAGGCCGTCCAAGCGGAGAGTCGTCGTCGAGGGCCTGGCCGTCGTGCTCGCGGTCGCCGCCACGCTGGTGATGCGCCGCCGGGGGCTGGCCGTCCAGTCCGAGCTGGGCGCCGATCCGCTGATATCCGCCGTCCCGGTGCTGCTGGGCGCGGGGGTCGGGCTGCTGGTGCTGCGCGTCCTGCCCTGGCCGCTCCGGTACGCCGGACGGCTGCTCGGCCGCCGCCGGTCCGCGGTCGGGTTCGTCGGGCTCGCGCGCGCGTCACGCCGGCAGGTGCTGACGCTGCTGCCGACGATCGTCCTGCTCCTCGCCGCCGCGGTCGCCGGATTCGGCTCGACCGTGGACGCCGCGCTCGTCCGCGGCCAGCGGACCGCCGCCTGGCACACCGTCGGCTCCGACGTCCGGATCACCGCCGGCCGCCTCGACCCCCGCCTCCCCGAGCGGCTGGCCTCGGTGCGCGGCGTGACCGGGGCCGTGCCGCTGCGCATGGTCCCCGAGGCCGTGGTCGGCGCCCCGGCGGGCCAGCCGGGCCCCCGCGTCATCGTCGTCGCGGTCGATATCGCCGCCTACAAGCGGATCGCGGGAGGTGCCGCCCGGTTCATCCCGGACGCGCCCGGAGCGCCGGACGGTGTGCTGGCCTCGCCGTCCGCCGCCGCGTCCCTCGGGACGCGCCCCACCACGCTCGCCTGGATGGGCGGGCCGCGGCTGACCGTCCGGCCGAGCGGGATCGTGCGCGACTTCCCCGCCCTGGACTCCGCCGACCGCTACGTGATCATCCCGTACCGGCTGCTCCAGGCGTTCCCCACGTCCGCGCCCCAGGCGTTCCCGACCCAGGTGTTCGTCCAGGGGCACGGCATCGACCGCGCCGCCCTGGAGCGGATCGCGAGAAGCAGCGAGCCCGACGCGGCGGAGGCTCCCGTCGGAGAGGGCTTCATCCGGTACCACGACGACGTCGAGCGCGCCATGACCCGCAGCCCGATGGCCCGGGTCGTGCACCGGGCGTTCGCGGAGAGCGCTCTCCTGGTCGCCGGGTACGGGCTGCTGACGGTGCTGTTCACGCTGCTGGTCGGGGCGCGCGAGCGCGGCCGGGCCATCGCGCACCTGGAGGTTCTCGGGCTCGGCCGGCGGCAGCGGCGGCTGCTGGCGATCACCGAGGCCGGACCCGCGATCGTGAGCGCCGTGGCGGCCGGATGGCTGCTGGGGTTCCTGCTGCCGCGCGTGACCGGCCCCATGCTGGACCTTCGTCCCTACACCTCGGGTTTCGCGGTGACCGACCACGCCGTGGACCTGCTGCATCTGGCCGCGTTCGCGGGGGCCCTCCCGGCCGTCGCGCTCGCCGCGGTCCTCGTGGACCGGATCTTCGACGCCCGCCACCGGCTGGGCGAAGTGCTTCGAACGGGGGAGGAGACATGACCGAGACCCCGAGCCTTGCGGAACTGGAACGCCGCGCGACCCAACGGGGACCCGTCTACGGCGAGGGCGCGCACATCGTGTGCGACAACCTCGTCCGCATCTACAAGGCGGACGGCATCGAGGTCGTCGCCCTCCAGGGCCTCGACCTGCTGGTCGACCCCGGAGAGCTGATCGCGATCGTCGGCGCGTCCGGATCCGGCAAGTCGACGCTGCTGAACATCCTGTCCGGGCTGGACGTCCCGACCGCCGGCGTCGCCCGGGTCGCGGACGTCGACCTGCTGACGATGAAGGCGGCGGAGCGGTTGACCTTCCGGCGCGAGAAGGTCGGGTTCGTCTGGCAGCAGACGGCCCGCAACCTGCTGCCCTACCTGACCGCCGAGCAGAACGTCCAGCTGCCCATGCGGTTCGCCGGACGCGACAGGAAGCTGCGCCGCACCCGCGCCGCCGAACTGCTCGGCGTCCTCGGCATCGGCGAGCTGGCGGACCGCCGCCCGGCGGAGCTGTCCGGCGGGCAGCAGCAGCGCGTCGCGATCGCGGTGGCCGTCGCCAACGAGCCGGACGTCCTGCTCGCCGACGAGCCGACCGGCGAGCTCGACTCCGCCACCGCCGAGCAGGTCTTCGACGCGCTCCGCCGGGTCAACGCCGAGCTCGGCACCACGACCGTGATCGTCACGCACGACCCGCACGTGTCCGAGGAGGTCAACCGGACCGTCGGGATCCGCGACGGCCGGACCAGCAGCGAGGTCCGGCGCCGGAGCGCGGTGGACGCCGACGGCCGCGCCGTGCGGATCGCCGAGGAGTACGCCGTGCTGGACCGGGTCGGCCGCGTCCAGCTCCCGCGCCACTTCATCGACGCGCTGGAGATGAAGGACCGGGTGCGGCTGGACCTGGAGCCCGACCACGTGGCCGTGCACCGGGCCGAGAGGGAGACCGAGAGTGAGTGAGAACCAGAACGGATCGGGCGGCCCCATCCTCGCGGTGACGGACCTGGTCCGCACGTTCCGGACGGGCAAGGTCGAGGTGCACGCGCTGCGCGGCGTCTCGTTCACCGTGTCGCGCGGCGAGCTGGTCGTCCTGAAGGGCCGGTCCGGCTCCGGCAAGACGACCCTGCTGAACCTGATCGGCGGCCTGGACAGGCCCACCTCCGGGACCGTCCTGCTGGACGGCAAGGAGGTCACGGCCCTGGACGAGGACGGCCTGATCCGGCTGCGCCGCGAGACGATCAGCTTCGTGTTCCAGTCGCACGGCCTGATCCCGGTGCTGTCGGCGGCCGAGAACGTCGAGGTCCCGCTGCGGCTGGCCCGCACCGCCCCGGCCGAACGCGACAAGCGCGTCGAGACGCTGCTCGCCCTCGTCGGCCTCGCCGACCACGCCCGGCAGCGCCCCTACGAGCTGTCCGGCGGCCAGCGCCAGCGCGTCGCCATCGCCCGCGCCCTCGCGTCCCGGCCGCGCCTCCTGCTCGCGGACGAGCCGACCGGCCAGCTCGACTCGGAGACCTCCCGCGCGATCATGCCGCTGCTGCGCGCCGTGATCGCCGCCGAGGGCGTCACCGTCCTGGTCGCGACGCACGACCCGATCGTCCTCGAACACGCCGACCGCCTGCTGTCGATCACCGACGGCGTCGTCACCGAGGAGCCGCTCCCCGCCCGCACCTAGAGCCTGTATCGAAGCGACCTCAACCACGCGCGCGAACGCGCGACCTGCCCGGTGGAGCGAAGCCGAAGGCGAGCGGAACCGGGCAGATCGCGAAGCGATGCCGCGTTCGCCCAGGCCCGGTCAGGTAGCGAGCGCAGTGGGCCGGGACTTTAAGACGCCTAGTGGTCGCTGTCGGTCCCGTACTCCCAGTGCCACGGCTCGAACGGGCTGCTGTAGGCCCAGGACGGGTGGAACCAGCCGTACGTCCCGGCGTTGGCCCGCAGCCAGTTGAACTGGGCCGACCCCTGGTTCTGGACCCCGCCGCACAGGTCGGCGGCCTGCCCCTTGCCGTGGTTGCTGGTGCCCGGGACCGCCGCGAACCCGGGCCGCTCCGCGTACACGCGGTGCTGGTCGGCCAGGCTCCGGTAGCTGGACGTCACGCACAGCTTGCGCCCGAAGTGGCGCTTGTACGCGGCGTTCAGCTTGTAGAACGCGAGCGCCGCGTCCGCGCGGAGCATCATGCCCTTCTGCGGCAGCGCGCACAGGTACTTGTCCGGGATCAGCCCGTTCGGGAACCGGCTCGACTCCGACGCCAGGCTCTTGTCGCAGGTCAGTTCGAGCCGCTTGTCCGGGTCGAGCTTGCGCAGCATGCCCTCCAGCTGGGTGGTGAGCTGCGCCGACTTCTGCTTCAACCCGTCGATCTGCTGCTGCAGGCGGGTCTGCGCGACCGCGTTGTCCGACTGCAGCTCCTGCGCCTGCGACGCCAGCGCCTGCCGGCGCTTCTGGAGCTGGGTCGCCTGCGCGATGAGCGACTTCTGGGCGTCCGCCAGATGGTCCACGTCGGCCGTCGAGCGCAGCGCCGAGATGTCCCCGCCCGACCCGAACACGGCCATCGAGCCGACGACTCCGGGCTGCTGGTACGACGCGTTCGCCAGCCGCGAGAGCGGCGCCCGGATCCGGTCGAACTGCGCGTCGGCCTCGGCCAGCGACTTCAGCGTCGTCCGCAGCTTGCCCTGGGACGCCGCGAGCGTCCGGCGGCTGTCCTCCATCCGCCGGGTCGCCGCGAGCAGGTCCTTGCGGGCCTTGTTCGCCGCCGCGCGCAGCTGCTCCGCCGCGTCGCCGTCGCGGTCCAGGGGCGCGCCCGCCGCGGCGCCGCCGGGGGACACCAAGAACGTGACCACCACGAGGACGACCGCGGTCAGCACCGCCGACCGAGGGATCGGCACGTCTGGTTTCCTCCTGATGCCCGAAGCCGAAGTGCCGCAGGAACGGTACTACACGTCCCAGCGTGATCAGGGGGCGACGGTGTGCCCGTGCCGTTCGCACCAGCGCCGCAGGAACGGGTTGCGCGCCCATTCCGGCGGACACCCCCGCCGCCGTCCGGGCCCCGACCGGTGCGTGGGCGCCGGCGAGGACGGCTTGGGCCGGACGGTCCGCTCCGCCACCGGCGACCGCGGCGCCCGCACCGGTGGAGGCTGCGAGGCCTCCTTCGGCCGGGGCGGCACGTAGGCCCCCACTGTGGGATAGCTCTCCGGAGTGGCCGCCACCGTCGGCCGCACGCCCCCGGGCCGTCCGCCCGGCAGTGCCCCGAGCAGGACCGCACCGGCCAGCACCACGAGAACGGCGATCCCCCCGGCGATCAACCAGATCCGCCGAGGCGTCCGCCCCGCGCCGCCCTCCTCAGGCCGCGCCGCCCCACGATGCCGACCCACCACGCCACCGAACTGTACTCATCCCCGCCCCGCAAGGCCTAGTCCTCCAAAATTCGGTTCCACCCCCAGGCCTCCCGTCCCCTACCCTGGTACCGGCCGTCCGCTACGCTCTACGGCGAACGCCGACCAGCCTCCGTAGCTCAGGGGATAGAGCACCGCTCTCCTAAAGCGGGTGTCGCAGGTTCGAATCCTGCCGGGGGCACCACCCATGGGAAACCGCCCGCCCGATCACCGGCGCGGGCGGTTCGTGTTGTGACCGGGGGCCGGCATACGATCTAGATGGTGGCGTCGCTCTCGGTCTCAGGCGTGGGCTCGGGGCCCATGCGGCGGATCGCTTCGGCGACGATCTCCAGGTACTCGGTATGCGCCAGCTTCTCGATGATCTGGATGCGCGCGGGGAAGTAGCCGAACGCCCTCAGGCGACCCGTGAACGCCGCTTTGACTTCCTCCCATGCGGTGTCCAGCGCGAGCAGAATCGGGAGCGTCTCCGCCTCCTCCAGGGCACCCGCCGCGTCAGCGCTGCCCGCCGCCCCCGAGGTGCGGGGGCGGCGGGCGTGGTGGTTACTTGTAGGTGAGGTCGACTCTCAGGTAGGCCCTGTTCGAGGTGACCGTCTCTCCGTCGTCTCGCCTGGTGCCCGTGGCGGTGGCGGTGTTGTCGACGTAGCCCCGGGACTTCTCCTTCGGGGTGACCTTGTGGACGGCGTAACAGGTGGCCGACTGGCCCGGTTCCAGGGTGTCGGTCGTGCAGGTCACCGTTCCGGTGCGGGAGTCGTGGATCGTGATGTTGCTGATCGGCACGTCGCCGTCGTTGGTGACGATGAACCGGTACCGGACGGCGTCGTGGTCGTGCCACGCGCTGAGCCGGGCCTCGTGCCGGTGCTTGGCCTTGTGGTGCGTCTTCGGCTTGCCCGGCCCGACGAAGCCCGCGAACTCCTTGGTCAGGTGGAGGCCGGCGTGAGTCGGTTCGGCCGAGACGGTGACCGTGACGGCCTCGGACGTGGACGGCGGACAGGTGTCGTCGCCTCTGTAGTGGGCGGTGATGTGGTGCTGCCCCTCGGCCAGATCGGTGGTCGTGAAGGTCGCGACGCCTTCGGCGTTCACTTCGGCGGTCCCGATCTCCTGGTCGCCGTCCCAGAACGTGACGAGGCCGGTCGGGTCGCCGACGCTGCAGGTGACCCTCGCGGTGAGGGTGATCTCCTGGCCGGGCGCGGCGTGGGTCGGATCGGCGGTCAGGGACGTGTGGCTACTGGCACGCTCGGCCAGCATCGCCGTGTGGTAGCGGCCGACGGTGATCTGGACGGCGGTGGTGTGCTCCGGCAAGAGCATGAAGACGGGAGTGAGGCTTGGGGTGGTGGTGCCGTCTCCCAGTTCCCCGTCCGAGTTGGTGCCCCAGCCCAGGGCGCGTCCGTCGGACGTCACCGCGGCGCTGTGGAAGACGCCGGTGTCGACCTGGGTCACCTTGACGCCGTCGGGCAGGACCACTTCCACCGGCGTGTCCCGGTTGGTGGTGGTGCCGTCCCCGAGCTTGCCGGCGTTGTTCTGGCCCCAGGCCAGGACGCGTCCGTCGGAGGTCACCGCCATGCTGTTGCGGTCGCCTGCGGCGATCTGCGTGAGGGTGTCGCCCCCGGGCATCGGCACCTGCACGGGCAGGTTGTTGAAGAGGGGGTTCGTTCCCAGCTCTCCGAACTGGTTCAGCCCCCAGCCCCACACGCGGCTGCTGGTGGTGAGGGCCAGCCCATGGTTGTCGCCGGCGGCGACCTGCTTGATGGTGAGGTCTGAGGGCAGCGCCACCTGCACCGGGGTCCTGCTGTCGGTCGTGGTGCCGTTCCCCAGCTTCCCGTAGTTGTTGTATCCCCACGCCAGGACACGGCCGTCGGTGGTCAACGCCAGGCTGAACATGTAGCCGGCGGAGACCTGCTTGACGGTGACGCCCTGCGGTAGATGCACTTCCACGGGGACGGTGCGGCTCTCTGTGGTGCCGTCCCCCAGCTCCCCGTAGCCGTTGTATCCCCATGCCAGGACGCGTCCGTCGGAGGTCACGGCGAGGCTGTGGTGGTAGCCGCCGGAGACCTGGGTGACGGTGACTCCCGCGGGCAGATCCGCGTAGACCGGAACGTCGACGATGCCGGCGGTGCTGCCGTTGCCCAGCTCACCGTAGGCGTTCTGGCCCCAGCCCAGGACTCGGCCCCCGGACGTCACCGCGAGGTTGTGGTAGTCACCCGCGTCGATGTTGGTGAGGGTGACGCCCTCGGGCAGGATGACCGGCCCAGGCGTGTCACGGGAGCTTGTGGTGCCGTTTCCCAGCTGCCCGTTGAAGTTGTAGCCCGTGGCGAGAGCACTGTTCACCGGGGCCACGGGGGTCGGTGCCGCAGCGGCGGCCGCGTGGCCGGCCACCGGGTCGGCGACCATGC
>NZ_JBFAOF010000119.1:0-12752 GCF_040675125.1 Spirillospora sp. NPDC049652
CTCGCCCCGGACGGCGCGGTCATCAAGCTGTCCGCCGCGACGCCCGAGCTGACCGTCCACGAGGGGCCCGCGGTGGTGTTCGAGTCCCCCGAGGACGTGGCGCTGCGCATCGACGACCCCGCTCTGGAGATCACCCCGGACACCGTCCTCGTGCTGCGCTACGCCGGCCCGGTCGCCTCGGGCATGCCCGAGGCCGGATCGTTCCCGGTGCCGAGGCGGCTCGCGCGGCAGGGCGTGCGGGACATGGTCCGCATCTCGGACGCGCGGATGAGCGGGACGTCCTACGGCACCGTCGTGCTCCACGTCGCGCCCGAGGCCGCGGTCGGCGGGCCGCTCGCGCTCGTGGAGGACGGCGACCTCATCCGGCTCGACGCCGACGCGGGGGAGCTCACCCTCCTCGTTCCCGACGAGGTGCTGCAGGAACGCCGGTCGAGGTGGACACCGCCGCCCGCGCCCGCGCGCGGATGGCGCCGGCTGAACGCCGAGCACGTGCTCCAGGCCCCGCAGGGCGCCGACTTTGACACACTCAGGCCCGCCGCGCGGGACTCCCGCGCGACCGGTGTCGAAGGCGGAGGACAGGAGTGAGCACGGTGAGCGACGAGCGAGCGACGACCGGCGGCCAGGCGGCGACGGGCGCCCCGGCGGCGACGGGCACCCGAGCGGTGGACGGCACCCGGGCGACGGCCGGAACCCGGAACGCGGGCAACGGCGCCGCGGCCGAGGGGACGAAGTCGCGTGGCGCGGGGGCGCTCGCCTCGGGCCTGGACATCCTGGAGACCCTGGCCGGAAGCGCCGAGGGGATGGGGGTGACCGCGCTCGCCCGCGCCGTCGGGCAGGACAAGGGCAACGCCCACCGCCTGCTGCGGATGCTGGAGGAGCGCGGGTACGTCGAGCAGGACCCGAAGACCAAGGCCTACCGCGCCTCGGTGCAGCTGGTGTCGCTGGCCGGCCAGCTGCTGCGCGACCTCGACGTGGTCCTCGTCGCCCAGCGGACGATGCGCGAGCTGTCGAGCCGGACGGGCGAGGCGGTGCACCTGGCGCGCCGCACCAAGTTCGGCGGCGTCTACGTCGCGCAGGAGCGCCAGGGCGGCGGCCGGGTCACCGTCGAGACCGAGATCGGCGCGCAGCCCGTCATCCACGCGACCGCCACCGGCAAGGCGCTGTACTGCCTGGCGCCGGCCGAGGAGCTGGAGCGGGTGGCGCCGCCGCCGCTGCGGAGCTTCACGATCCGGACGCTCACGTCCGTTCCGGCGCTGATGGCCGACCTGGAGAAGGTGCGCGAGCGCGGCTACGCCGTCGACGACGAGGAGCTGAACCTCGACGTGCGCTGCGTCGCCGCCCCGATCTTCGACCTGTACGGCACCCCGGTGGCCAGCATCGGGGTGTCGGGCCCGGCGGCCCGGGTCGGCCTCTCGCAGGTCGGCGAACTGGGAGAGCAGGTCCGCGCCGCGGCGGTGCGGATCACAGAGGAGATGGGCGGACACGTCCCCGTCACGTTCGGTGTCCGCCCGACACCACCCACGGAGGTTCACGAGTGATTCTTCAGAGTACCCGACGGCTGTCGCGGCTCGCGGGCCTGGCGGCGCTGGCCGTGCTCGCCCCGGTCGCGCTCGCCGGCTGCGGCGGCGGTTCGGGCGGCGGCTCGGACGGCAAGTCCGTCAGCATGGCGCACTACTTCAGCGACGCCCTGGGCGCGAAGGCGTTCGGGACGATCACCTCGCTGTGCACCAAGCAGACCGGCCGCGAGGTCAAGAACAACCCGATCCAGCACGAGGCGTTCAAGGACTCCATCCTCGTCCAGCTCGCCGGCGGCAACCCGCCCGACGTGTTCTCCTACTGGGCGGGCGCCAAGACGCAGTACCTCGTCGACCAGAAGCGCATGGCGCCCCTCGACGACTTCTGGAAGAAGAACGGCCTCGACCAGGCCATCCCGGAGTCGCTGTCCAAGGCGTCCGCGGACTACAACGGCCAGAAGTTCCTGCTGCCGTTCGACTACCACTACGTCGGGATGTTCTACAACCCGGCGGTCATGGCGAAGGCGGGCATCACCGTGATGCCCAAGACCTGGGACGAGCTGATGGCCGCCGCCGCCAAGCTCAAGGCCGCCGGGATCACCCCGTTCGCCCTCGGTTCGAAGAACCAGTGGCCCGCGCAGTTCTGGTTCGACTACCTGCTGCTGCGCACCGCCGGCCCCGACTACCGCCAGAAGCTCATGGCGGGCGAGGCCAAGTACACCGACCCGCAGGTCAGGACCGCCTTCTCGATGTGGAAGGAGCTCTTCGACAAGGACTACTTCAACAAGAGCCCCAACGGCATCGACTGGCCGGACGCCGCCGACATGGTCTCCAAGGGCCAGGCGGCCATGACCCTGAACGGCACCTGGATCACCGGCTACTGGGACGAGAACGAGGTGGCCCCCGTCAAGGGCTACGACATGTTCCCGTTCCCGCAGGTCACACCCGGTGTGCCGCAGGCGGCGCTCGGACCGGTGGACGGCTGGGCGCTGTCCACGGCGGCCCCGAACAAGGCCGCCGCCGAGGACCTGCTGAAGTGCCTGTCCGGGCCGGAGGCGCAGCGGGACATGGCGCTCGCCCAGGGCGCGCTCGCCCCGAACAGGACCGCCGACCTGAAGTCGCAGAACGAGGTCATGCACAAGGCCGCCAAGCAGGTCCAGGAGGCGAGCACCTTCGTCTTCAACTACGACCTCGCCACTCCGCCCGAGATGTCGGAGCCCGGCCTGAACACGATCCAGAAGTTCGTGGACGACCCCGCCAAGCTCGACGGCGCCCTGCGAGAGGCCCAGTCGGCGGCGGACGGCGCCTTCAAGAAGAACTAGCAAGCCCGCGCGAGCGGTGACGGCGGGGGATCCGCCGTCACCGCAGCCGGCCCTGCCCGCGACGGGCCCGGCGGCCTCCGCAGGCCGACGGGGTCCACGGGCGCGATGGGCCCGGCGGGCTCGAAAGGAAGGAACAAGGAGTGTCGACGCGACGCACCGGATGGGCCGCCGTCTTCCTGGCCGTGCCTCTGATCGCCTATGTCGCCACGGTGGTCGGTCCGGGGCTGTACTCGTTCTACTACAGCCTCACCGACTGGAACGCCGTCGGCGGTACCGCCAACTTCATCGGGCTCCGGCACTACCGCGACATGGCCGGCGACGAGCACTTCTGGCAGGCGCTGAGGAACACCGCCGTCTGGACGGGCGTCGCGGTGGTCGTCCCCACCCTGGTCGGTCTCGGCCTCTCCCTGGGGCTGGCCCAGGTCCGCCGGATGCAGCGGCTGGTCAAGTCCCTGTTCTTCCTGCCGCTGGCGCTGTCCCTCGTCGTGGTCGGCCAGGTGTGGTTCTGGATCTTCCGCCCCGAGGACGGGCTGCTGAACCTCGTCCTCGGCCGCGTGGGACTGGAGTCGCTGCAGCACTCCTGGCTCTCCGACCCCGACGTGGCGTTCTGGTCGGTGCTGCTGGCCTGGTGCTGGCAGCAGGTGGCCCTCGCGATGGTCGTGTTCCTCGCCGGCCTGACCGGCGTGCCGGGGGAGCTGGTCGAGGCGTCCAAGGTGGACGGCGCCGGCGCCTGGCAGCGGTTGTGGCACGTCGTCCTGCCGTCGCTGCGGCCGGCGTTCGCGGTCGTGGTCTCACTGTCGATGATCAACGCGCTGAAGAGCTTCGACATCGTCTACGTGATGACCGAGGGCGGCCCGTTCCGCAAGACCGAGACGCTGGCGCTCCTGGTCTACCGCAGCGCCTTCAAGACCTACGACTTCGGCTACGCGAGCGCGGTGTCGGTGGTGCTCTTCCTGATCACGCTGGTGACCATCGGCCTGTTCTTCGCCTGGACCAACCGAGAGGACCACCGCAATGCCTGAGACAGCCGTCCTCACCCGCGGGGGCCGGGCCGAGGAGAACACGACCGCGCCGCGGGCCGCCGCACCGCGGCTGACCCGCGAACGCGGGGGCCGGGCCCTGGCGCTCGCGCTGCTGCTGGTGTTCGGCATCGCGTTCCTGACGCCGGTGCTCGGCGTCGTCCTGACGTCCTTCAAGTCCAACCCGGAGATCGCGCGGCACGGACTGTGGACGCCCAGCGGCGACCTCACGACCGACAACTACCTGAAGGCGTGGTCGGACGGGAACGCCCGCACCTACCTGCTGAACTCCTTCCTCGTCACGGTCCCGGCCACGGCGGTCTCCGTCGTCCTCGGCACGCTGGTCGGCTACGTGGTCGCCGTGCTGCGCCCACGCGGCTCCGGCCTGATCACGCTGTTCTTCGTGGCGGGCCTGTTCGTCCCGCCGCAGGTGCTGCTGATCCCGCTGTTCAAGCTGTTCAACGTCAACGGCCTCTACGACACCCTGTGGCCGATGATCATCGTCCACGGCGGCTACGGCATCTCGCTGTGCGCCCTGGTCATGCGGAACTTCTTCCGCTCGGTGCCCGGGGAACTGCGCGAGGCCGGGCTGATCGACGGCGCGAGCGAGCCGCGCATCTTGACCACGGTGATCCTGCCGGTGGCGCGTCCGGCGCTCGCGGCCCTCGCCACCCTGCAGTTCACCTTCATCTGGAACGACTTCCTGTACCCGCTGGTGTTCACCCGCTCGGACGAGATGCGGACCGTGATGGTCGGCATCCTCTCCCTGCAGGGGCAGTTCTCCGTCGCCTACGGCACCCAGGCCGCGATGGCGGTGCTCGCGAGCCTGCCCGCGATGGCCGTCTTCATCGCCTTCCAGAAGCACTTCATCGCCGGCATCACCACCGGCGCGGTCAAGGGCTGACCCGCCGGCCCGCACCCGCACCCGCACCCGCACCCGCACGAGCGAACTTCC
This sequence comes from Spirillospora sp. NPDC049652, assembly GCF_040675125.1. NCBI lineage: Bacteria > Bacillati > Actinomycetota > Actinomycetes > Streptosporangiales > Thermomonosporaceae > Spirillospora > Spirillospora sp. NPDC049652. The sequence goes on from NZ_JBFAOF010000119.1 coordinate 4,811, forward strand.
ACCCACCTAGGAGAACCACTGTGATCCGACTGGGGATCATCGGCTGCGGCCGCATCTCGGACCTGCACGCCCAGGCCTACCTCGACCACCCCGAGGCGACGATCGTCGCCGTCGCCGATCCCGACGCGGCCAATCTCGCCACCCGCGGCGCGGCCTGGGGCGTCCCCGAGAGCGGTCGGTACCGCGACTACCGCGACCTGCTCGCGCGCGCGGACGTGGACGCGGTCGAGATCCTCGTGCCGCACCACCTCCACGCTCCCATCACGATCGACGCGATGGACGCGGGCAAGCACGTGTCGCTGCAGAAGCCGATGGCCCTGTCGATGGACGAGGCGTCCATGATGGTCCGCGCCGGGCACGAGCGCGGCGTCACGTTCAAGGTGTTCGAGAACTTCGTGTTCTACCCGCCGGTCGTGCGCGCCAAGGAACTGGTCGAGAACGGCGAGATCGGCGACCTGCTGAGCATCCGCATCAAGTCCAACCCGGGCTGGAGCCCGACCGCGTGGGACGTCCCCGCCGCCGCGTCGGCCTGGCGGATCGACGAGTCCAAGTGCGGCGGCGGGCCGCTGGTCTTCGACGACGGGCACCACAAGTTCGCGATCGCCTGGTACTTCCTCGGCCTCGCCGACCGCGTCCACGCGTTCATCGGGTCCTCGATGGACGGCGTCCTCGACTGCCCGTCCATCGTCAGCTGGCGCCACCCGGACGGCCAGGTCGGCTCCCTGGAGGTCGCCTACTCGCCGGACCTGCGGCTGCACACCGCCCAGTACGCCCAGGACGACCGGGTCGAGATCACCGGGACCCGCGGCGTCATCTGGGTCACCCGCGGGCACGGGCGGATGCTGGACGTCCCGCCGGTCGTCATGTACCGCGACGGCGAGACGCGCGGCTTCTCCGACATGCCGACCGGCTGGGAGAGCAGCTTCCTGCACTCCGGAAAGCACTTCGTCGACGCGCTCCTCAACGGGACCCCGCCGTCCCTGACGGGCGAGGAGGGGGCGGAGGTCCTCGCCTTCGCGCTGGCTGCCCAGGAGTCGGCGAAGACCGGCACCGCCGCGTCCCCGCAGGTGGACGCCCGTGCCCACGACACCACCGAGGCGGCTCAAGGGCCGGGCCGCCCGCAGGGGGCCGGTCTTGGGTGACTTCGTCGGCGCGGTGGACCACGGGACCACCAGCACCCGCTTCATGGTCTTCGACCACGGCGGGCACGTCGTCGCCGGCGCGCAGGTCGAGCACCGGCAGATCCTGCCGAGGCCCGGGTGGGTCGAGCACGACCCGGAGGAGATCTGGCGCAACACCGCGCACGTCATCGAGCGGGTGATGGACGAAACGGGGCTCGGCCGGCGCGACCTGGCCGCCCTCGGAGTGACCAACCAGCGCGAGACGACCCTCGTGTGGAACCGCCGCACCGGGCGTCCCTACGGCAACGCGATCGTCTGGCAGGACACCCGGACCGACGCGCTCGTCAGCGCCATCGCGTCCGACGACCGCGGACGGCTCGTCCAGCACCGGACGGGCCTTCCCCCGGCCACCTACTTCTCCGGGGCCAAGCTCCAGTGGATCCTGGACAACCTCCCGGACGTCCGCCGCGACGCCGAGGCGGGCGACGCGGTCTTCGGCACCCTCGACACCTGGCTGCTGTGGAACCTCACCGGCGGCGTGGACGGCGGCGTACACGTCACGGACGTGACCAACGCCAGCCGCACCATGCTCATGGACCTGGAGACCCTCGACTGGGACGACGAACTCCTCGGCGTCTTCCGCGTACCGCGGTCGATGCTGCCCGAGATCCGGCCGTCGTCGGTCCCGGACGGCCACGGCCGGACCACCGAGACCGGGCCGCTGAAGGGCCCGGTGCCGCTGACCGCCGTCCTCGGGGACCAGCAGGCCGCGATGGTCGGGCAGCTGTGCCTCGCGCCGGGGGACGCCAAGAACACCTACGGCACCGGCAACTTCCTCCTGCTCAACACCGGCACCACCCTCGTCCGGTCGGGCAACGGGCTGCTGACCACCGTGTGCTACCAGTTCGGCGACGAGGCGCCCGTGTACGCGCTGGAGGGATCGATCGCGGCCACCGGGGCGGCCGTGCAGTGGCTGCGCGACCAGCTGGGGATCATCCGCGACGCCGCGGAGATCGAGACCCTCGCCCGCCAGGTCCCCGACACGGGCGGCGCCTGCTTCGTCCCGGCGTTCTCCGGCCTGTTCGCGCCGCACTGGCGGCCGGACGCGCGCGGCGCGCTGGTCGGGCTGACCCGGTTCAGCCACAAGGGGCACCTGGCCCGGGCGACCCTCGAGGCCATCTGCCACCAGAGCCGGGACGTCGCCGAGGCGATGGAGAAGGACTCCGGCGTGAAACTCAACATCCTCAAGGTGGACGGCGGCGTCACCGCGAACGATCTGTGCATGCAGATCCAGGCGGACCTGCTCGGCGTCCCGGTGAGCCGTCCGGTCGTCGCGGAGACGACCGCGCTCGGCGCCGCCTACGCGGCCGGCCTCGCCGCCCGCTACTGGACGTCCACCGCCGAACTTCAGGACAACTGGCACGAGGACCGGCGCTGGCTCCCGGAACGCTCCGAGGAGCACCGCGCCGCGGCCCGCGACGAATGGCACCGGGCGGTCGCCCGGGCGCTGGACTGGGTGGAGATGTGATGACGACCCGAGCTCGGACCCTCGGACCGCAGGCGCGCCGGAAGGCGGCGGCGGACCTCGCGGACGCGGACCTGGACATCCTGGTCATCGGCGGCGGCGTCGTGGGCTGCGGCGCGGCGCTCGACGCCGTCACCCGCGGCCTGCGCGTCGGCCTGGTGGAGGCCCAGGACTTCGGCTCGGGCACGTCCAGCCGGTCCAGCAAGCTCATCCACGGCGGCCTGCGCTACCTCGAACAGCTCAACTTCGGTCTCGTCCGGGAGGCGCTGCAGGAACGGTCCCTCATTCTGAGCACCCTCGCCCCGCACCTCGCGCGGCCGGTGCCGTTCCTCTACCCGCTGCGGCACCGGGGCTGGGAACGCCCCTACGTGGGCAGCGGCGTCCTGCTCTACGACACCATGGGCGGGCGGCGCGGCGTCCCCGGCCACCGCCACCTGAGCAAGAAGCGGGTCCTGCGCGAATCTCCGGGCCTGCGCGACGACGTCCTCGTCGGCGCGGTGAAGTACTACGACGGCCAGACCGACGACGCCCGCTACACCATGCTGCTCGCCCGGACGGCCGCGCACTACGGGGCGGTCTGCCTCAACCGCGCGCAGGCGGTGCGGTTCCTCTACGACGGCGCGCGCGTCGCGGGCGCGGTGGTCCGCGACGAGGAGACGGGCGAGGAGCACCAGGTGCGGGCCCGGCACACCGTCAACGCGGCGGGCGTGTGGACCGACGAGATCCAGAAGATGGGCGGCGGGCGGGCGCCGTTCGACGTGCGGGCGTCCAAGGGCGTCCACATCCTCGTCCCCCGGGACCGGATCGAGCTGTCCGCCGGGATCATCAGCCGGACGGAGAAGAGCGTCCTGTTCATCATCCCGTGGGCCAAGCACTGGATCATCGGCACCACCGACACGCCCTGGGACCTGGACCTGCGGGACCCGTCGGCGAGCCGCCGCGACGTCGACTACATCCTCGACCACGCCAACGAGCTGCTGAAGAACCCGCTGAGCAGGGACGACATCGTCGGCGTCTACGCCGGGCTCCGGCCGCTGCTCGCCGGGAACAGCGACGAGACCGCCGAGCTCTCGCGGGAGCACGCCGTGGCCGGCCCCGCCGACGGGCTCACGGTGGTGGCGGGCGGGAAGTACACGACCTACCGGGTCATGGCCAAGGACGCGGTGGACGCGGCGGTCCGCGGCCTGCCGGAGGACGTGCCCCCCTCGTGCACCCACCGCCTTCCCCTCCTCGGGGCGGACGGCTTCGCGGCGGCCTGGAACCAGCGCGCCCTCCACGCGCGCACGAGCGGCCTCCCGCAATGGCGCGTCGATCACCTGCTCCGCCGGTACGGGACGCTCACGACCGAACTGCTCGACCTCATCGGTGAGGACCCCTCGCTCGGCGAACCCCTGCGGGGAGCGGAGACGTATCTCAACGCCGAGATCCACTACGCGGCCCTCGCCGAGGGCGCCCTCCACCTCGACGACCTCCTGTCCCGGCGGACCCACGTCTCGATCGAGACACCCGACCGCGGACGCGCCGCCGCCCGCCCGGCCGCCGAGATCGTCGCGCCGCTGCTCGGCTGGGACGAAGCCGACATCGCGCGGGAGGTCGCCAGGTATGAGGCGCGTGTGGCGGCCGAGCTGAAGGCGGAGGCGGCCCTCGACGACCGTGCCGCCGACGCCGTCCGCCGCGAGGCCGTCGCCAGCTGAGCCCTGCGGCCCCGGACCACCCGAGGGCGACCAATGCGCGGTCGCCCTCGGCGTGGAGGGCCGCGGCTGCTCGGAGGGTTCGTCGGGGGCGGGCGGTCAGCGGCGGACCTTGTACTTCAGGTGGAGGACCCGGTCGCCCTGGATGACCACGTCCGGGTCCTCCAGCAGGGTCTGGCCGTCGACGCCGCCGAAGTACCGCTTGCCCGACCCGAACACGACCGGGACGACGTCCATCGCCACCTCGTCCACGAGGCCGGCGGCGAGGATCTGGCCGCCCACCTCGCCCGCGTTCACGGCGACGGTCCGGTCCCCGGCGAGCTCCCGGGCCTTGGCGATCGCGGCCGTCACGTCGCCGACGAAATGGTAGGACGCCTCCGGGTGCCAGCCCTCGGGCTTGGGCCGGTGGGACACCACGACCACGTGGTCGCCCGCGGGCGGCCGGCCCTCCCAGCCGTCGACCAGGTCGAACAGGGTGCGGCCCATCACGATCGTCCCGATCGACCCCCACATCGACCGGACGTACCCCGCGGAGGCGCGGGAGACCGTGATGCGGCTCCCGCTCCCGGAGTGGTCGTACCCCTCGTCCCCGTCCCCGACGACGGGGACGTCGCCGCTGAAGTACCAGTCGTGCAGCGTCCCGACCTCGTCGTTCTCGTCGGCGATGAAGCCGTCCACCGACACCACGCTGTGCATGATCACTTTGCCCACGGGTCCTCCTCGGGTCTCCTTGCGGCCTGCCCCATCCTGGGGTGCCCGAGGGGGCCGGGGCATGTAAGAAATCACTCGGCGGGCATCGGGCCGCTGTCCGGCGGGAAGCCCTGCTCGGCGGGGAAGCGGCGGCGCAGCGCCAGGTACTGCGTCGGGGTGTGGCCGGTGAAGTCCTTGAACTCCCTGCTGAAGTGCGCCTGGTCGAAGTAGCCGGCCGCCAGCGCGAGCCGCGGCCAGTCGACGGGGCCCCGGGCGTCCACCGAAAGGATCAGCCGCGCGAACCGGTAGATCCGCGCCATCCGCTTCGGAGTGACCCCGACATGGGCCTTGAACTGCGCGGCCAGGTGGTTGCCGCTCACCCCGGCCGCAGCGGCCAGCGCGCCGACCGGGATCGCGCCATGGGACGTCTCCAGCCGCCTGCCCGTGCGCCGGGCGAGGTCGAGGCCGTGCGCCGGCGCCTCGACGAGGCGCGAGCGCAGCTCGTCCTCCAGCAGCCGGAGAGCCTCGGCGGGCGACGCCACCTCGCCGACGCGGTTGCGGATCCGGTCGACGGCCCGCCGCCAGACCGCGTCCACCGGCACCCAGCGGTCCCGCAGCTCGGCCGCCGGGAAGTCCACGAAGGGCGAGAGGCCCCAGGGCTTGAAGTGCACCCCGAGCAGGCGCACCGGAGTCGGGTACTCGAACGCGAAACGCCTGGTCCACACGCCCATGAACCATCCGTCGGTGAGCACCGCCGCCGGCGTCGACGGGTCGGAGTCCCACAGGCGCACGGGCCCGCCCAGGTTGACGAACAGATGAGCCGACGGCATCGGCGGGACGTTCATCCGGCGGTGGCGCGGCACCCCGCTCAGCGAGTAGATGTCGTCGACGAACAGGTCGAGCGGCGGCGCGGGCACCCGGGCGACGTAGTGCATCCCCTCAGTCTGGCCGCCGCGCGTGCACCCGCGGGGGCGCCGTGCCTCACCCGAAGTTGATGACCACGCCCTCGACTTCGTCGATCTGGATCACGACGTCCGCCGAGCCGTAGAAGTGGTTGCCGCCGTGACTCACCGTGCCGTCCGGCTCGCGGACGGGGTCCTTGTTCTCCGCCGGGTCCTCGTCCTTCGCTGGGTCGCTGCCCGAGGCGGTGTTGTCGCCCGTGTCGTCGGTGTCGCTCATGAACGGACGGTACTCGCGACCCACACCCAAAGGTCAACCCCGGTGGGCCACATCGGCCGGAGGAGAACTTCGCCATGCATCGGGTCAGTGGGGGCGCGGCGGGTGGTGCGGCGGTGGCGGGAGGGTGGACGTGCTCGGGGTGGTCTCCGGCCAGACCAGCAGGACGGGGCACGGGGCGTGGTCGACGATGAACCGGCTCACGGGACCGAGGCTGCGGGGGCCGAGATGGGTGATGTCGCCGTCGCGGGCGAGGACGAGCAGGTCGGCGCCCTCGGCTGCGGCCACGACCTCCCGTTCGACGCGGCCTGAGCGTTCACTGCGGGAACACGGGCGTCCCAGTCGCTCGGCCGCCTCGGCCAGGAGCCGTCCGCCCGCCTCGGCGGCCATGCCCTCCACCCGCGTGCCGGGGTCCCGGTCGGGGCGTGCGCGGCCCAGCAGCCCGGCGTAGGCGCCGTGCGCCGCGCCGGGCACCTCGTCGCCGGTGACGTGCAGCAGCACCACGTCGTCGCCCCCGGACGCGTGGGCGCGCGCGGCATCGACGCAGGCGGGCCAGGTTCCCTCCACGATCCAGACGATGACGGCCACGTGCTCAGCCTCCGATCACTTGGAGCGACACCCACAATGCCATCACCGAGAGCGGCAACGCGGTGGGCACGGCGAGCAGGCCGAGCCGGGTGAACTCGCCGAGGTCCACGGTGGTGTCGTGTTCGCGCACGACCCGCCGCCACAGGAGCGTGGCCAGGGAGCCCGCGTAGGTGAGGTTCGGGCCGATGTTGACGCCGAGGAGCACGGCGAGGACGGCTCCCGGCCCGATGGGCGCGGTCAGCGGCAACAGCACCAGCACGGCGGGCAGGTTGTTGATGATGTTCGCCAATGCTGCTGCCAGTACCGCGACGGCGAGCAGGGCCGTCAAGCCGGTCCCGGCGGGAACCAGAGCGCCGAGCGCGTCCGCGAGGCCGTTGTCGACGACCGCGCGGACCACGATGCCCAGCGCCAGCACGAACGCGCAGAACGGCAGGGCCGCCGCCCGGACGATCGCCGTGCCGGTGGTCCGCCGCCGGGCCAGAGCGCGGGCCGCGAGGACGGTCGCCCCGGCGGCGGCCGCCCACGCGGGGTCGATGCCGAGCACCGAGGCCAGCACCAGGCCCGTCAGGGTGCCCGCCACCGTGAGCAGGGCGAACACCGGAAGTTCGGGCGGCTCGGACGCGGGCCGGGCTCCGGCGCCCGCGTCCAGGTCGGTGGCGAAGAACCGCCGGATCACCGCGTACTCGGCCGCGATGGCGGCCAGCCAGGGCAGCGCCATCAGCGCGGCGAAGCGGGTGAAGGTCAGGCCGCTCGCGGCGAACGCCAGCAGGTTGGTGAGGTTGGACACCGGCAGCAGCACCGACGCGGTGTTCGACAGGTGGGTGCAGGCGTAGACGTGCGGCTTGGCGCGCGCGCCCAGCCGGGCGGCGGTCGCGAACACCACCGGCGTCAGCAGCACCACCGTGGCGTCCAGGCTGAGCACCGCGGTGATCGACGAGGCGGTCACGAAGACGAGGACCAGCAGCCGCCGGGGACTGCCGGCCGCCCGGCGGGCCATCCACCCTCCGCAGGCGTGGAAGAGTCCTTCGTCGTCGCAGAGCTGGGCCAGGACGAGGACGGCCGCGAGGAAGCCGATGACCGGTCCCAGCCGGGCGGCCTCGGCCGCCGCGTGGTCGAGCGGGATCGCGCCCGCGGCGATGACCGCCCCGGCG
>NZ_JBFAOF010000120.1:0-12645 GCF_040675125.1 Spirillospora sp. NPDC049652
GCCCGGTGGAGCGAAGCCGGAGGCGAGCGCAACCGGGCAGATCGCGAAGCGATGCCGCGTTCGCCCAGGCGCGGTCACGTAGCGAGCCGCCAGGCGAGCGGAGTGGGCCGGGACTGCGATCAACACAGCGAGCCGTTAGGCGAGCGAAGTGGGCCGGGGCTGTTTCAACACAGCGAAACGCCCGTTCCCGGCTAGGTGAGGAACGGGCGTTTCGGCCGGTCGAGCTTCCCCACTCGCCGACACAGGGAAGGGTACGCCCTGTGCCGCGTGGGAGCCACTGGAATCGCGGGGGTGAGGACGAGGCGGCCGGTCCGTAGACTGGCGCGGCGACGGCGGGCGAGGAATCCGGTGTGAATCCGGAGCTGTCCCGCAACTGTCACCGGGGAGTCCTCCCTCACGCAAGGTCACGGCGGCGACGCCGGAAGGCCGGGGCGGGGGCGCCGATCCGGGAGCCAGGAGACTCCGCGCCGTCGCGGCCTTTCACCCGAGCCGGGGCGCGGACCCCGTTGGAGGCATCGCGATGCGTGCTTTGCTGCTGTCCACCGCCGACACCGAACTGCTCGCCGCACGTGCGGCGGACGCGGGGTGGGCGACCGCCAATCCCGTGCGGGTCGATGTGGGGGAACTGCCGTCCCTGACCGAGGGCGCCGATGTGGTCGTCGTGCGGTTGCTGGGCGGCCGGAAGACCTGGCCGGACGGCGTGGAAGCGCTGGTCAGAAGCGGTTTGCCGGTGGTTTTCCTTGGCGGGGAGGCCGACCCGGACGCCGAGTTGATGGCGTTGTCCACAGTGCCGCCGGGAGTCGCCGCCGAGGCGCTCGCATATCTGCGCGAGGGCGGCGTCGGGAACCTGCGTCAGCTCGCGTTCTTCCTGTCCGACACGGTGCTTCTCACCGGTGAGGGTTTCGAACCTCCCGTGGCCATGCCCTCGTTCGGGGTGCACGGTGACCATGCGCAGGTTGAGGGCCGTCCGACGGTCGGTGTGGTCTTCTATCGCGCGCACGAGCTGTCGGGGAACACGGCGTTCGTGGACGTGTTGTGCAGGCAGATCGAGCGGGCCGGGGCCAATGCGCTTCCCGTGTTCTGCGGGTCGTTGCGCGGGGCTCAGCCGGAGTTGATGGCGTTGCTCGGGCGGAGCGACGCGATCGTGGCGACCGTGCTGGCGGCGGGCGGGGCGGTCGCGGCGGACGCCGGCGCCGGGGGAGACGAGGACTCCTGGGACGCCGGGGCTCTGGGCGCGCTCGACGTGCCCGTCATCCAGGGCCTCTGCCTCACGTCGTCGCGGCAGGCGTGGGACGAGTCGGACGCGGCGCTGGTGCCCATGGACGCGGCGATGCAGGTCGCGATCCCCGAGTTCGACGGGCGTCTCATCTCGGTGCCGTTCTCGTTCAAGGAGCTCGGTCCGGATGGCATCCCGGTGTACCGGGCCGACGAGGAGCGGGCCGCGCGGGTCGCCGGGATCGCGGTCCGGCACGCGCGGCTCCGGCACGTCCCGAACGCTGAGAAGCGGGTGGCGATCGTCCTGTCGTCGTATCCCACCAAGCACGCGCGGGTCGGGAACGCGGTCGGGCTGGACACGCCGACGTCCGCGGTGCGGATGCTCCGGCAGATGGCGGACGCCGGGTACGACCTGGGCGACGACCACTCGCTGTGGCAGAACCCGGATACCGGCGACGAGCTGATCCACTCGCTGATCGCGGCGGGCGGGCACGACGTCGAGTGGCTGACCGAGGACCAGCTGGCCAAGGCTCCCGCGCGCGCGTCTCTGGCCTCCTACCGGACGTGGTTCGAGGTGCTGCCCGAGTCGCTGCGCGAAGGCGTCCGGCAGCACTGGGGGGAGCCGCCCGGTGAGCTCTACGTGGACGGCGAGGACATCGTGCTCGCGTCGCTGCGGTTCGGGAACGTCGTGCTGATGATCCAGCCGCCGCGCGGGTTCGGCGAGAACCCCGTCGCGATCTACCACGACCCGGACCTTCCGCCCTCGCATCACTACCTGGCCGCCTACCGCTGGCTGGACCGGGAGTTCCACGCGGACGCGGTCGTCCACCTGGGCAAGCACGGGACGCTGGAGTGGCTGCCCGGCAAGGGCCTCGGGCTGTCGGACGGGTGCGCCCCGGACGGCGTCCTCGGCGACCTGCCGCTGGTGTACCCGTTCATCGTCAACGACCCGGGCGAGGGCACGCAGGCCAAGCGGCGCGCGCACGCCACGGTCGTGGACCACCTGGTGCCGCCGATGGCCCGCGCCGAAACCTACGGTGACCTGGCCAGACTCGAACAGCTCCTGGACGAGTACGCCACCGTCAACGATCTCGATCCGAGCAAGCTGCCGGCGGTCCGGGCGCAGATCTGGACGCTCGTCCAGGCCGCGCAGCTCCACCACGACCTGCACCAGGAGGACATGCCGGACGAGGCCGACTTCGACGACTTCATCCTGCACATCGACGGGTACCTGTGCGAGATCAAGGACGTCCAGATCCGGGACGGCCTGCACATCCTCGGGCAGGAGCCGCAGGGAGGGACGCGTGTGAACCTCGTGCTCGCCGTGCTGCGCGCCACCCAGGTGTGGGGCGGCGTCGCCGGGGCCATGCCGGGCCTGCGCTCGGCGATCGCCGCGCCGCACGGCCTGGACGAGAAGGCGCTGCTCGCCGAGCCGGGCGCGGTGGTCAACGCGCTGGGCGGACGCACCGCGTCCGATGTGATCGACATCCTGGAGGACACCGCGCGGCGGCTCGTCCAGGCGATGGAGGACGCGGGCTGGGACGCCGCCCGGGCCCCGGAGGTCGCCGCCGAGGTCCTCGGCCGGGACGTGCCCGACGTCGTCCGGCTGCTGGAATTCGGGGCGTCCGAGCTCGTCCCGCGCCTGAACGCCACGCGCGACGAGATCGGCGCGGTGCTGCACGCGCTGGACGGCGGGTACGTGCCCGCCGGGCCGTCCGGATCGCCGACGCGCGGCCTGGTCAACGTGCTGCCGACCGGCCGCAACTTCTACTCCGTCGACCCGAAGGCCATCCCGTCGCGCAACGCGTGGGACGTCGGCGTCGCCCTGGCCGACTCGCTCATCCGGCGTCACCTGGACGACACCGGAGAGTATCCGTCCAGCGTGGGCCTGACCGTGTGGGGGACATCCGCGATGCGCACCCAGGGCGACGACATCGCCGAGGTGCTCGCGCTCATCGGATGCCGTCCGACCTGGGACGACGCGTCCCGTCGGGTGACCGGCTTCGAGATCGTCCCGCTCGCCGAGCTGGGCCGCCCGCGCATCGACGTGACGCTGCGCATCTCCGGCTTCTTCCGCGACGCGTTCCCGCACGTCATCGCCCTCGTGGACGACGCGATCAGCGCTGTCGCCGCGCTGGACGAGCCGTCCGACCGCAACCTCCTGCGCGCCCACGCCGTCGAGGACCACGCCGCGCACGGCGACTGGCGGCGCGCGACCACCCGCGTCTTCGGCTCCAAGCCCGGCGCGTACGGCGCGGGCCTGCTCCCGCTCATCGACGCCCGCAACTGGCGCGACGACTCCGACCTCGCCGAGGTCTACGCCGTCTGGGGCGGCTACGCCTACGGCCGCGGCCTGGACGGACGCGAGGCCCGCACCGACATGGAGTCCGCCTTCCGCCGCATCTCGGTCGCCGCCAAGAACCAGGACACCCGCGAGCACGACATCGTCGACTCCGACGACTACTTCCAGTACCACGGCGGCATGGTCGCGATGGTCCGCTCCCTGACCGGCCGGAACCCGGCCGCCTACGTCGGCGACTCGGCCCTCCCCGACCAGGTCAGGACGCGGACGCTCGCCGAGGAGACGCACCGCGTCTTCCGCGCCCGCGTCGTGAACCCGCGCTGGATCGCCGCCATGCGCCGGCACGGCTACAAGGGCGCGTTCGAGCTCGCCGCCACGGTCGACTACCTCTTCGGCTACGACGCCACCGCCGGGGTCGTGGACGACTGGATGTACGAGACGCTCGCCAAGGAGTACGTCTTCGACCCCGAGAACCGCGCGTTCATGGAGAAGTCCAACCCGTGGGCCCTGCGCGGCGTCACCGAACGCCTCCTGGAAGCCGCCGACCGTGAACTCTGGGCGTCCCCCGACCCCGGAACCCTCGCCCGCCTCCGGCAGACCTACCTCGACCTCGAAGGCGACCTGGAAGGCGGCTCGGAAAGCCCCGCGTAAGAAAATTGATTAGTTCCCCTAGGCGGAAAGGGGGGCGTTCCGGTACGGTTACCCGACTTTTTCGGAACGACCCCCCTTGGACAAGCCTGTGAACCTCGACTTCAGTGCCGAGCCCCTGTTCTCCTGGTACGTGCTCCTGATGGGCATCAGCGGCATCGCCATGCTGGTCACGGCCGTGATCGGCATCGGCTCGACGGCGCGCGACCGCCTCCTGTACGCCGTGGTCGGCCTCGGAATGGCCGGTTACGCCATCTACCTGGCCTTCATCTTCAGCGGCGGCACCTACCACATCTTCTTCTACGTCTTCCTGCTGCCGATCGTGCTCATCGCACGGGCCATCGGCGCATTTTTCCGCAGCCGTAAGGCAACCGTCTGACCCGACCGAAACCAAGCCCGACCGAAACCGAGACGGCCCGCGTCCCCTGACGCGGGCCGTCTTCTTTTCTCAGTGCTTTCTCGCCGAATCGGTCGGCTCGGATGAAGCCGTCCGCCCGGCCGCTGTCAGCGGGAGTGGGGGAGGGGTGGGGTGGTGACCGGGGGGCGGGAGCCGTAGCGGCGGCGGAGGGGGTAGATCGCGGCGACGGCGGCGAGGCTGATCAGGGAGGCGACGAGCTGGGAGCGCAGCTCGTGCATGAACGCCATCGAGACCAGGACGGCGCCGAGGGCGAGGACGCAGAGCCAGGGCAGGTAGGGGTAGAGCCACATCCGGTAGGTGAGGCTGGCCGGGTCCTCGCGTTCGAGGCGGCGGCGCAGGCGCAGCTCGGAGAGCAGGATCGCCAGGTAGACGAAGGCGAGGACGGTCCCGATGGAGTTCATCAGGAACTTGAAGACCTGGTCGGGGGAGGCGTAGGAGGCCACGACCGCGCCCCACGCGGCGACGGTGCCGAGCAGGATCGCGCGGACCGGGACGCCCCGCGAGTTGATCCTGGTCAGGGCGGCCGGGGCGTCGCCGTCGCGGGTGAGGACGTGCAGCATCCGGGACGAGACGTAGATCGCCGAGTTCAGCACCGACAGCACGGCGGTGAGGATCACCGCCTGCATGACCGTCCCGGCGGCGGGGACGTCGAGCCGGTCCAGGGCGCTGACGAACGGGCTGGTCAGCACCCTGGCGTCGTTCCACGGCAGGATCGACACCACCAGGAAGATCGAGAAGACGTAGAACAGGGCGACGCGCCAGAGCACGTTGCCGGTCGCGCGGGCGACGGCGCGGCCCGGCTCGGCGGACTCGGCGGCGGCGATCGTGACGATCTCGGTGCCGCCGAACGCGAACATGACCGCGACGATCGCGGAGAAGACCGAGGTCGCGCCGTTCGGGACCAGGCCGCCGTGCGCGGTCAGGTTGTGCAGCCCGCCGGGCGAGTCCGGCCACAGCCCGAGGACGTAGAGCACGCCGAGGACGAGGAACACGATGATCGCCGCGACCTTGATCGAGGCGAACCAGAACTCGAACTCGCCGAACGACTTCACCGAGACCAGGTTCACGCAGGTCATCAGGGTCAGCAGCGCGGCGGCCAGCAGCCACTGCGGCAGGTCGACCCAGGACGCCAGGATCGCCGCGCCCGCGACCGCCTCCGCGCCGACCAGGATCACGTACAGGTACCAGTAGATCCAGCCGATGGTGAAGCCCGCCCACGGGCCGAGCGCCATCCGGGCGTACTCGGCGAGCGAGCCCGCGACCGGCCGCGCCACGACCATCTCGCCGAGCGCGCGCAGCACGAACAGCACCAGCAGGCCGGCGGCGGCGTAGGAGAGGATCGCCGCCGGGCCGGCCGTCCGGATCACCTGGCCGCTGCCCACGAACAGGCCCGCGCCGATCGCGCCGCCGATGGCCAGCATGGTCATGTGGCGGCGGCGCAGGCCGGTGCGCAGCTCACCCGGACGGTCTGGACTCTTTTCGGACATGCCTGAAGTGATCCTGTCGCATGGGCAAAACGGACCCGATCACTCTAGGTGACGGCGCGCCGCGATACGTACCCGGTTCCGGATGCTGGGACGCCGGGGCGGTCAGGCGTGGTCTGGCGGGACGGTCCGGGGTGCCGGGCGGTGCTCAGTGGGCGCGGTTGAGGGCGAAGTGGGTGAAACGCGCCAGGACGTAGTCATCGGGGCCGGGCGCGCTGTCCATCGGGTCGGCCATCAGGGCGGTCTGCCCCTTGGTGAAGGGTTCGTCCTCGTCGTCGGCGCCGAGCGCGTAGTCGCCGTCCAGCCAGGCGCGGACGCTCGTCCGGCCGCGGGCGACGCGCACCTCGGCCTGGACGCGGACGGGCTCGGACGCCGCGTCGTAGGAGTGGGCCGGGACGCTGTCGAGAACGTTCGTGTCGCCGTCGGGGGTCTCCTTGACCAGCCGCGCCGAGCCGTCCGAGCGCAGCAGGACGCCGTAGTGCCGGTCGTCGGTGGCGAGGAGCAGCAGGCCGGCCTGCCAGGGCTTGCGGCCGGAGGCGCCCGCGAGCCGCACCCGCACGTCCGCGACGGAGTGCGTCGCCGGGGCCTCGTGGGGGGCGACGCACCAGTCGGGGCCGTCCTTGCCGCTCCTGATCTCGAATCCGCGCGCGCCGAAGACGCCGCAGTCGTCGGCGTTCCAACCGGAACCGGCATCGGCCAGCGACCCGTCCGGGACGAGGGCCGCGCCGAGCCGCGGCACCTTCGGGTCCGGCTCGCCGTCCAGTAGCCGAAGGGTGGCCGCGCCGCCCAGCAGGAGCGCCCCGGCGACGGCGACCGCGATGACCCGCCGGGAGGTGAGGCGACTCCGGTGTCCGCCGGCCGGCCGCTCGGCCGCCGCGTCCGGCCGGCCCTGCGCCTTGACCGGCTCCTCTCCCGGGATCGGGGCCGCTTCGGCCGCCCGGGTGAGCGCCAAGGTGGGAGCGGCCGGCGGCGTGCGGGCGGACGGCTCCTCGGGGACGGGCGGTCCGGTGGAGCCGGCGGCCTCACCGGCCGTGGGCGCGGCGTCGGGGAGGAGCTCCGCGCCGGGCGTGGCGCCGATCAGGGTGGCGAGGAGGTCGGGGACGGACGGGCGGCGGCCGGGGTCCTTGGCGAGGGACGACTCGACCAGAGCGCGGAGACCGTCGTCCAGGCCGTCCAGGACCGGGGCCTCGTGGACGACGCGGTACAGGATCTCGTGGACGTTCTTCCCGACGAACGGCGGACGGCCCGTCGCGGCGAACGCCACCACGCATCCCCACGCGAAGACGTCGGCGGCCGGGGTGAGGTCGCCGCCGCGCACGAGCTCGGGGGCGACGTAGGCGGGGGTGCCGAGGAACTGGCCGGTGACGGTCGGGCCGTCCGCGCCCTCCAGGGCCCGCGCGATGCCGAAGTCGATCACGCGGGGGCCGGTGGGGGAGAGCAGCACGTTGGACGGCTTCAGGTCGCGGTGCACGATCCCGGCCGCGTGGATCGCGGACAGCGCGGTGGCGACCCCCACCGCGAGGCTCTCCAGGTCGCCGCCGCGCAGCGGGCCCCGCTCCCGGACGGCGGCCTCCAGCGTCGGGCCGTCCACGAACTCGGTGACCACGTAGAGCGGGTCGTGCTCCAGGTCGGCGTCCAGCACGGGCGCGGTGCAGAACCGGCTGACCCGCCGGGCGGCGGTGACCTCGCGCCGGAACCGCGCGCGGAACGCCTCGTCCCCGGCGAGGTCCGGGTTGACTACCTTGACCGCGACGTGCCGCCCGGCCGCGTCCTCGCCGAGCAGGACGGTGCCCATCCCGCCCTGGCCCAGCCGTGCGGTGAGCCGGTAGGGGCCGAGTCGCGCGGGATCGCCGGCGCGCAGCGGAGAGGGCATGGCCCGGACATTAGTGGATCACTTGGGCGGCGGTGATCGCGGACCGTACGCTGGGCCCATGGACGCGACCACGGACGTGCTGGGGCCCGGTTACGAGGCGATCGAGCTGCCGCTCGGCGAGGACGCCGAGGGGGAGGTCGTCGCGACCCTGGTCCGGCGGCGCGGCGAGGCGTCCTCCCGGCGCGCCGTCCTCTACCTGCACGGGTTCGTGGACTACTTCTTCCAGCGCCACCTCGCCGACTTCTACGTGGCGCTCGGCTACGACTTCTACGCCCTGGACCTGCGCAAGTACGGGCGGTCGCTGCGCCCGCACCAGACCCCGAACTTCGTCCGCAGCCTCAGCGAGTACTTCCCCGAGATCGACGAGGCGGTCCGGATCGTCCGGGACGTGGACGGCCACGACACGCTGCTGCTCAACGGGCACTCCACCGGCGGGCTGGTCGCGGCGCTGTGGGCCGACCGGGTGCGCGGGCGGGGCCTGGTCGACGGGCTGTTCCTGAACAGCCCGTGGTTCGACATCGCCGAGCCGTGGCCGGTGCGGAAGGCGGGCGCGGGCCTGGCCCGGGTGCTCGGCGCGCGGTTCCCGACCGCGAAGCTGCCCGCCGGGGTGTCCGACCTGTACCCGCGCAGCCTGCACCGCGACCACGACGGCGAGTGGGAGTTCGACCTCGGCTGGAAGCCGCTGCTCGGCTTCCCGGTGCGGGCGGGCTGGCTGGACGCCGTCCGGCGCGGCCAGCTCCGGCTGCACCGGGGCCTCGCGATCGACGTGCCGGTGCTGGTCATGGCGTCGGTGCGCAGCGTCCGGCCCAAGCCCGGTGTCGAGGGCCTGACCAGCGCGGACGCCGTGCTGGACGTCGAGCACATGGCCCGCTACGCGCCGCGCCTCGGGCCGGTCGTCACGCTCGTCCGGATCGAGGGCGGCCTGCACGACCTGGTGCTGTCGGCCGAGCCCGTCCGCGAGCAGGTCTTCGGCCAGCTCGGCCGCTGGATGCGCGGCTACCTGCCGGACACCGGGGTCAGCCCTTGATCTCCGAGAGGTCGAAGTCGTCGAAGTCGCCGACGACCCGCACCGACGTGTTCCCGCCCGCCGACACCATCACCCCGGCGCCGC
This sequence comes from Spirillospora sp. NPDC049652, assembly GCF_040675125.1. Taxonomy (NCBI): domain Bacteria; kingdom Bacillati; phylum Actinomycetota; class Actinomycetes; order Streptosporangiales; family Thermomonosporaceae; genus Spirillospora; species Spirillospora sp. NPDC049652. The sequence goes on from NZ_JBFAOF010000120.1 coordinate 9,052, forward strand.
CGTTGGCGAGCGGACGGTCGGCGTCGGTGGTGTCGGCGGCCTGAGAGCCGTTCACCCACAGCCGCAGCCTGATCTTCTTGCCGCCGTCCTGCTGCTCGCAGGCGGCCTGGAGCTTGTTCGTCCCGTTCTTCTTGAACCCGGAGACCGAGCCGCTCGTGGCGAGCTCCTTCGTGCCGAGAGGGCCGCCGACCTTGCGGACGACGAGGCCCTTGCCGTCCTTGCGGAGCAGGAACGCGTAGAGGGCGTCCTTGCTGTCGTCCATCTCGTCGTGCAGGCGGCAGACCACCCCGGCGGACGCGTCGTCCGGGCCGCCGTCGAACTTCAGCGTCGTCGTGACCAGCGCGCGCTCGGGCACCTGGCCGTTCTTCGGCGCGGCGCGCCAGCGCAGGGACGAGCCGTCGGTGCTGACCCAGTAGAGGTTCTTGTCGTAGCCGTACCAGGAGCCCATGCTGTCCCAGCCGGACCGGCTGTTGGAGAAGTCGTCGCTGTACACGCTCGCGGTCTTGGACGGCGGGCCGTCCGGGGAGAGCAGCGCCCACGCGCCGATCCCGGCCACCAGCAGGACGGCCACGGCGGCGGCGCCGATGAGCAGCGGCTTGCCGGGCCGGGCGGGCAGGCGGAACGGGGCGGCGGAGACCGGGTCGTGCCGGGTCGGCTCCGGCCCCAGCAGCGTCTGCGGCTGCACGACCGTCGGCGGCTGCCCCGGCCCACCCGATCCGTTTGGCACGCCTTGCATGCCCGGGAGGCGCGTTCCGCCCGACATGCCCGGTGCGACCGGGGCGCCGGCCGGCGGGCCGGACGGGTTGTGCCAGGACGCCTGGACGGTCTCGGCGATGCGCGCCGGATCCGGCTGGGCGTGGCCGACCAGGCCGGCCAGCAGTTCCTGGACGGTCGGACGGTTCCGCGGGTCCTTGTCGAGCGCGGCGGTGACGATGCCGCGCAGGTCCGCGTCCAGGCCCTCCAGGGCGGGCGGCTCGTGCGCGACGCGGTAGAAGATCTCCGGGACGGTGCCGCCCGCGAACGGCGCGCTGCCCGTTCCGGCGTAGGCGACCACGCAGCCCCAGGAGAACACGTCGGACGCGGGCGTGACCGGCTCGCCGCGCAGCAGCTCCGGCGGCAGGTAGTTGGGCGTCCCGATGAACTGGCCGGTGCGGGTCGGGCCGTCGGCGGCGTCCAGCGCCCGCGCGATCCCGAAGTCGATCACCCGCGGGCCGGTGCCGGACAGCAGGACGTTCGCGGGCTTGAGGTCGCGGTGCACGATGCCCGCGCCGTGGATCGCGGCGAGCGCCGTGGCGACGCCGACCGCGAGGCCCTCCAGGTCCGAGCCGGGCAGCGGGCCGCGCTCGGCGACCGCGCGCTCCAGGCTCGGCCCCTCGATGTACTCGGTGACCACGTACAGCGGGTCGTGTTCGAGCTCGGCGTCCAGCACGGGCGCGGTGCAGAACCGGCGGACCTGCCGGGCCGCGGTCACCTCGCGCCGGAACCGCTCCCGGAACGGCCCCTCGCTGGCCAGCTCCCGGTTGATCACCTTGACCGCGACCCGCCGCCCGGCCGCGTCCTCTCCGAGCAGCACCGTCCCCATCCCGCCCCGGCCGAGTCGGCCGAGCAGCCGGTAGGGCCCGAGGTTGCGAGGGTCCTCCGGGCCGAGGGACGGGACGTTCGCGGCGGCTTCAGGGGTCATCTCTGGTCCTGGGGGGTCGGGAGTCGGCGGCGAGGTTCGACACGCCTGCGCGTCGGTCGACGTGGGTCGGGTGTCTCCCGGCGCGTGCGGCGCATCAGTTCGACGTGCGCGGCGCGTCTGTCCGTTCCGGTGTGATCCGCACCGGATGCCCCACCCTATCGAGGGTGATCGGCCGTCCCGTCTCACCGACCGGTCCCGTCCGGCTTCCCGCCGGGGTCAGATCCAGTCGCGGAGGGTGGCGCCGGCGAGGGAGACGATCGCCTCGACCCGGGCGGCGACCGCCTTGGGGTCCCAGACGTCCGCGTGCGCGCAGCGCTCGAACGCGACGCGCGTCGCGCCGGAGTAGAACGCCACCATGATCTCGGGACGCGGGTCGGTGGCCGGGTCGACGCCCTCCCGGTCGGCGATGATCCGCGCCAGCAGGTGCTCGGTGCGCTCGTACCGGGCCATCTGCGCGGCCTTCAGCGCGGGCTCGGCCTCCAGCACCCGGCGGATCCGGCGGAACCGCTCGGTGTCCTCGGGGGTCCCCCCGGCGATCTCCCTCAGCACCAGCCGCAGCGTCTCGAAGAGCGCGGTGAACGGCCGCTCGTCCGCCGGACGCTCCGCGAGCGTGTCGGCGAACCACTGGTCGTGCTCGTCGAAGAAGCCGGTGACGACGTCCTCCTTGGTCGCGAAGTACCGGAAGAACGTCCGCTGGGACACGTGCACGGCCGCGACGATCTCGTCCACCGTCGTCGCGTCGTAGCCCTGGGCGAGGAACAGCTCCACGGCGGCGTCGATCAGCGCCGTCCGGGTCCGCCGCTTCTTGAGCTCCCGCAGCCCGCCCCCCGCCGGACCGCCGCCGCCCGGCGCGTCGTCCGGGGAACCGGCGTCCGGACGCTCCGGGACGGCCGGGGCGTCCGGGGCGTTCGGTGCGTCGGGGGCTTCCGGGGCGGACGGCATCGGCGGGCTCCTTGGTGGCGGGGTGTGGAGCTCTGGCCGATCGCTCCACCAGTGGGTTTACCACGGCGGCGGCCGTCTCGTCCGGGTCGGCGGCGTCCCGGGGCCGTCGTGGCGTCAATGCGGCCTTTTTGCGGATGTCACGGGGATTGTCCGCAGGGCTTCGACGTAAGTATCCCGTCACTCTCCGTTCCGGAGCGGGCCCGGTCGCGGCGGGAACCGAAGAGGGTAGACCCAGTCCTCGGGATTTCCTGCGGTGATCATTTGTCGCGGGCCATCCTGAGGGCGGCAGGATCCATCCAGGGACGAGGCGGCTGATCGCGGTGTCTGTTGTCGGGGAGCGGGAAATCGCCGAGGTGCGCCGGCACCACCTGGCCGCCCTGGCCTACGAGGTGGAGGCCCGGGGCCTGCGCTGCCGGCTCGCCGGGCCGGACGAGATGGTGCTCGGCGTGGTCGGGCCCGTCACCCGCCGCCAGATCATGGTCGTGGCGACCCCGGTCGGCTCCGGCTGGTCCTACCTCTGGTCCGGCGGGGGCATGGCCGACGTGGCGCGGGTGTCCGGTGTGGCCGACCAGCTCGCGCGGCTGCTCTCCTGACCCGCTTTTCCCCGGTTTCTCCCCGCCTGACCTGGCGTTTCGCTCGTCGCCGTGACACGCCGGGACGACCCCGCCTTGCTGGGCCGGTGGGTCTTCCCTAGACTCTGGTACGAACGTATGTTCGAGACAGAGGCCGCATGCCTTCCCCCGTGCGGCGAGCGTGAGGGGGAGGCGGATGACGCGCGTGTTCGGCGATCCGGTCGAGGTCCGGGTGACCGGCGGGCGCCCGGCCGGATTCGCCTGGCGGGGGCGGCGGTACGCGGTGCGCCGGGTGCTGGAGCACTGGGTGACCACCCGCGACTGGGGCGGACGCCGGGCTGGTCTACCGCACCGACGCCAGGGCACACGCCGCTCTGGGACGCCGTCCAGGCCGTCCGG
>NZ_JBFAOF010000121.1:0-12627 GCF_040675125.1 Spirillospora sp. NPDC049652
CCCCCGGCCGCGCTGACGGCAGGGACGCCCCGTGCCAGAGGGCCCGTGCCGGACGCCTCGTGGCGGACGGCCCGTGCCGGACGGCCCGTGCCGGACGGCCCGAGCAGGGCGGCGGGCCGGGCAGACTTGAGGGGTGCCCTCGACCCTTCCCGACGGAGATCCCGTCCCCGCCGACGGGACGCTGCCAGGCAGCGCCCTCGCGGGGCTCGGCGAGCGCCCGTTCGCGTTCTACGTCCATGTGCCGTTCTGCGTGACGCGCTGCGGCTACTGCGACTTCAACACCTACACGGCCACCGAGCTCGGCCCCGGCGCGAGCCGCGACTCCTACGCGGAGACGGCGGTCGCCGAGGTCCGGATGGCCCGCCGGGTGCTCGGCGACGCGGACCTGCCCGTCGAGACGGTCTTCGTCGGCGGCGGCACGCCGACCCTGCTCTCCCCGGACGACCTCGGCCGCGTCCTGGAGGCGGTCGACAAGGAGTTCGGGCTCGCCCCGGGCGCGGAGGTCACGACCGAGGCCAATCCCGAGTCGGTGGACGAGGCGTACCTCACACGCCTGCGCGAGGTCGGCTTCACCCGCGTCTCGTACGGCATGCAGAGCGCCCGCGAGCACGTCCTGAAGGTGCTGGACCGCACGCACACGCCCGGCCGCGTCCCGCAGGTCGTCGAGTGGACGCGCGCCGCCGGGTTCGAGCACGTCAACCTGGACCTGATCTACGGGACGCCGGGGGAGAGCGACGACGACTGGCGGGCGTCCCTGGAGGCGGCGCTGGCGTGCGAACCCGACCACGTCTCCGCGTACGCGCTGATCGTCGAGGACGGCACCCGGCTCGCCGCGCAGGTCAGGCGGGGCGAGCTGGCCGCCCCGGACGACGACGCGATGGCCGACCGGTACCTGATGGCCGAGGAGATGCTGTCCGCGCGGGGCCTGCGCTGGTACGAGATCTCCAACTGGGCCCGGGACGCCGGGGCCGCCTGCCGCCACAACCTCCTGTACTGGACGGGCGCGGACTGGTGGGGCGTCGGCCCCGGCGCGCACAGCCACGTCGGCGGGACGCGCTGGTGGAACGTCAAGCACCCGGCCGCCTATGCGTCGCGCCTCGCCGAGGGCGTCACGCCCGCGCACGCGCGGGAGATCCTCACCGACGAGGACCGGCACGTCGAGCGGATCATGCTGGAGCTGCGCCTCGCGGACGGCTGTCCGGTCGATCTGCTGGACGCCGAGGCCGTGCGGAGCCTCGTCGCGGGCGGCCTGCTGGAGCCGGTCCGTGACGGGCGCGCGGTGCTGACCCTGCGCGGCCGCCTCCTCGCGGACGCCGTCGTCCGCGACCTCACCTGACCCGGCCTGGACCTCCTGGTGTCCGCGCACCCGGTGCAGGACACACCGAGCTCCGCCCGGCAGGGCCGGGCGGAGCTCCCCGATCGCGGGTGTCAGCGCACCATCGGCCAGGCGAGGAACGCCGGGATCGCGTACCAGTCGCCCGCCTCGGCCCGCGACGTCGCGATGATCACGAACACGAACTGGGCGACCCAGAAGGCCAGCGCCAGCGGGATCGCGAGCACCGCGCCGAGGCCCAGGGTGGCGACCGACAGCAGCACCGCGACCAGCCCGACGAGCATGCTCGTGAGCTGGACGTTCAGTGCCTGCGCCGCGTGGTAGCGGACGAACGGGGACCGGTTCCTGTAGACGAGGTGGAAGACGAACGGCGCGATCCAGGTGGCCAGGCAGAGCAGCCCCAGCGTGAACGCCGAGAGCACGGCCGCCGCGGACATCCCGATCAGGCCGCTCAGCTCGACCCACCCGGCCTTGTCGCGCTCCCAGGGTGTGACGGGCGGCGGCAGCGGCATTCCGAGCTCCGCCTGCGCCCCGTCGGACTCCGGGACGAACGCCTGCCGCTCGCGGCCGAGCGGTGGCAGGTCGCGCGTTTCGTGGTCGCGTGCCCCGTGGGTCCGCACCACGCGGACCTGCTGGGCGTGCACGAACACTTCCTGGGCGCGTGCGGGACGGACGAGGACGCGCTGTCCTCCCCGCGTGAGTGTTCTGCCGCGGTCGGTCATCTCCTGGCCCCCTCTGGCGCGAGAACACGGACACGTCCTACAACCGGTAACTGACCGATTGCTATCCGGTATTCCGCGACAGCGGGAATAAATGCGACGTTTAGGTAAAAAAGCGAACTTTTCTCCAGCGCGTTTCCGCCCGCGCCGCAAGGGAAGCAGACGCCATTCAGGTAGCCGTCACGAAGGCGCGGTCACGAAGTCGATGAGCTCCTCGACGCGGCCCAGCAGCTCCGGCTCCAGGTCGGCGTAGCTGCCGACCCGGCCCAGGATGCGCTTCCAGGCCTCCCCGGTCTCCATCCGCCAGCCGAGGGCCTCCAGCACGCCCTCCTTCCACGGAATGCCGCGCGGGACGCGGGGCCAGGCGCGGATGCCGACCGCCGACGGCTTGACCGCCTCCCAGATGTCGATGAACGGATGCCCGGTGACCAGGACATAGGGGGACGAGACCTGGGCGGCGATCCGGCTCTCCTTGGAGCCCTCCACCAGGTGGTCGACCAGGACGCCCAGCCGCCGGCCCTCCTGCGGGCCGAACTCCTCGACGATCGCGGGCAGGTCGTCCACGCCCTCCAGGAATTCCACGGCCACGCCCTCCACGCGCAGGTCGTGGCCCCAGATCTTCTCGACCAGCTCGGCGTCGTGGGCGCCCTCGACGTAGATCCGCGACTCCTTGGCCACCTGGGCGCGCAGCCCCCGCACCGCGATCGACCCGGACGCCGAGCGCACCGGGCCCGCGGGCGCGGACGGCCCCGGCCGGACCAGCGTCACCGGCTTCCCGTCGATCAGGAACCCCGCCTTGGCCAGCGGGAAGAGCCGCCGCCTGCCGTGCCGGTCCTCCAGCGTCACCCCGAACTTGTCGCAGCCGACGACCGCGCCGCAGAACCCGCTCGCGGGGTCCTCGGCGACCAGGCCGGGCTCGGCCGGGACGTCCGGGATCGTGCCCTTCAGGGGCCGCCGCCAGTCGCCCGCCAGAACGTCGTCACCGTAGTCCTTGCTCTGCACGGGGCACGACAATAACGACTCCCGAACGGTTCGGGAGCGGCCCCCGCCGGACGGTCCGCGCCGCGAAACCATGCTCCGGGCGGATCCGGGTTGTCCCACCAGGGTCGTACACTTGGCACTCGTAACTATGGAGTGCCAGTACGGGGGCAGGGAGGTGACGACGTGCTCGACGACCGGAAACTCGCGGTCCTGCGCGCCATAGTCGAGGACTATGTCTCCACCAACGAGCCGGTCGGCTCCAAGGCCTTGGTGGACCGGCACAACCTCGGCGTGTCGCCCGCGACCATCCGCAACGACATGGCCGTCCTGGAGGAGCAGGGCTACATCCAGCAGCCCCACACCAGCGCCGGCCGCATCCCCACCGACAAGGGCTACCGGCTGTTCGTCGACCGGCTGTCCACGATCAAGCCGCTCTCCAAGGCGGAGCGGCGGGCCATCGAGACGTTCCTGTCCGGGGCCTACGACCTGGACGACGTGGTCGGCCGCACCGTCCGGCTGCTCGCCCAGCTCACCCGGCAGGTCGCCGTGGTGCAGTACCCGTCGCTGACCCGCTCGTCGGTGCGGCACCTGGAACTGGTGCCGGTCGCGACCGGGCGCGTGCTGCTCGTCCTGATCACCAACACCGGACGGGTCGAGCAGCGGCTGATCGAGACCTCCGTCGAGCTGTCGGAGGAGTCGGTCGGGCACCTGCGGGCGCTGCTCAACACGTGCCTGTCCGGGCTGGCGTTCGGCGACGTCCCGGGCGCGGTCTCCGATCTGCCCGACAAGGTCTCCCCCGAGGAGCGGCCCGCCGCCGCGGCGGTGCTGTCGGTCCTGCTGGAGACGCTCGTCGAGAAGCACGAGGAGAAGGTCGTGTTCGCCGGCGCCGCCAACCTCGCGGCCGTCGACTTCTCGCGCACCTTCCGGGACGTCCTGGAGGCGCTGGAAGAGCAGGTCGTGCTGATGCGGCTGCTCGGCGAGTCCGCGGACTCCTCTACTGTTACGGTTCGGATCGGCACGGAGAACCCCGACGAGGGGCTCCGTTCGACCTCCGTGGTCGCCGCCGGGTACGGCGTCGGCGACCTCACTCTGGCCCGCCTCGGTGTACTCGGGCCGACTCGAATGGACTATCCCGGCACGATGGGAGCGGTACGGGCAGTGGCACGCTACGTCGGACAGATCCTGGCGGGGTCGTAGGTGGCCAACGACTACTACGGGACCCTCGGCGTCCGCCGCGACGCCGGGCCGGACGAGATCAAGAAGGCGTACCGGAGGCTCGCGCGCGAGCTGCACCCCGACGTCAACCCGGATCCCGAGACCCAGGAGAAGTTCAAGGAGATCACCCAGGCCTACGAGGTGCTCTCCGACCCCAAGAAGCGCGAGATGTACGACCTCGGGGCCGACCCGTTCGCCCCCGGCGGCGGCGCGGGCCCGGGGGCCGGCGGCTTCGGCGCGGGCTTCCCGTTCAGCGACATCATGGACGCCTTCTTCGGCACCGCGTCCGCGCGCGGCCCGCGCTCGCGGGCCCGCCGGGGCCGCAACGCCACGCTCCGGGTCGAGCTCGACCTGAACGAGACGGCGTTCGGCACCACCCGCGAGCTGTCGATCGACACGGCCGTGGTCTGCGACACCTGCCACGGCGAGGGCTCCGCGCCCGGCTCCCACCCCGAGACCTGCGACATGTGCCAGGGCCGGGGCGAGGTGCAGCAGGTGCAGCGGTCCTTCCTCGGCCAGGTCATGACGTCCCGGCCGTGCCCGCAGTGCGGCGGCTTCGGCTCCATGATCCGCAACCCGTGCCCGGAGTGCTCCGGCGACGGCCGGGTCCGCACCCGGCGCACGGTCAAGGTCAAGATCCCGGCGGGCGTGGAGAACGGCATCCACATCCAGCTCGCGGGCGAGGGCGAGGTCGGCCCCGGCGGCGGCCCGCCCGGCGACCTGTTCCTGGAGATCGTCGAGAAGCCGCACCCGATCTTCGAGCGGGAGGGCGACGACCTGCACTGCACGGTCGGCATCCCGATGACCGCCGCCGCGCTCGGCACCAGCGTCACCGTCGAGACGCTGGACGGCGCGGAGGAGATCGACATCAAGCCGGGCACGCAGTCCGGCGAGGTGATCCGCCTGTACGGGCGCGGCGTCCGGCACCTGAACGAGTCGGGCCGCGGCGACCTGCACATCCACGTCAACGTCGAGACCCCGACGAAGCTGGACGAGGAGCAGGAGGCCCTGCTGCGCAACCTCGCCGCGATGCGGGGCGAGGAGCGTCCGCCCGGCAAGTTCGCACCCGGGCAGCGCGGCGTCTTCTCGCGCCTGCGGGACGTCTTCAACCAGCACTGATGACGCGGCACTGCGAAGCGGCGGCGGCGTCCGGCCCCCGGGTCGGCACGCCGTCCGGTCGGGCGGCCCGCGCGCCGCTCGCCGCCTGGCGGGAGCCCGCCCTGGCGAGCCGGGGCGCCCGTGAGACGGGTGGCGGCCGGTGAGCGTCCCGGTGTTCCTCGCCGAGCCCGGCCGGCTGGAGGGCGACCGCGTCCTGCTCGACGGTCCGGAGGGCCGGCACGCGGCCGCCGTTCGGCGGCTGCGGGCCGGTGAGCGCGTCGACCTGACCGACGGCGCCGGCCTGGTGGCCGAGTGCGTCGTGGCCGCCGCGGACAAGGCGTCCCTGAGCCTGGACGTCCTGTCCCGGCGGCGGGTCCCCGTCCCGGTCCCGCGCCTGGTGGTCGTCCAGGCGTTGCCCAAGGGCGACCGGGGCGAGCTGGCCGTCGAGACCATGACCGAGGTCGGCGTGGACGAGATCGTCCCCTGGTCCGCCGCGCGCTGCGTCACGCAGTGGAAGCCCGAGCGCCGCGAGAAGGCGCTGGGCCGCTGGCGCGCCACCGCGCGCGAGGCCGCCAAGCAGGCGCGCCGCGCCCATTTCCCTCTCGTGTCGGACCTGGCGTCCACGGCGGACGTCGAGAAGCGGATCGCCGCCGCGTCCGCCGCCGTCCTGCTGCACGAGGAGGCCGCCGAGCCGCTCACCGGGCTCCGGCCTCCGGCGGACGGCGAGATCGTCATCGTGGTCGGCCCCGAGGGCGGTCTCACTGAGGACGAGGTGGAGCGACTCAGCGCCGCCGGCGGGCGTCCGGCGCTGCTGGGCCCGACCGTCCTGCGCACTTCCACGGCCGGCGTCGCCGCCGCGTCCGTCCTGCTGGCCGCCACCGGCCGCTGGTGAACCCGCCCGGCCGTTCCTGGGCCGCCGGTCCGCTCAGCCGTTCTTGAAGCCGGTCGGCTGATGCGCTCGGCCGTCCGGCCGCGTCCGGCCTTTCCGGTGGCTCAGGGGCTGGCGACAGGGGCCTCGGGGACGTGCGTCTCGGGCGTGGTGGTCGGCACCGGGGTCCCGGTCTCGGTCGGCTGGACCGGCGGGGTGCTGGGCGCCGAGGGCGTGGGCGAACCGCTCGGCGACGGGGTGGGCGTCGGGCACAGCGGGACGCCGGACTTCCCGGGCACCGGGTGCTTGCCGGACCCGTGCGAGGGCGGCACCGGAGCCGTCCCCGAGGCCGGCGGGCAGGTCGGCGACACCGTCGACGACACCGGCCCGTCGCTGTTCGGCGGATGCGGCGTCCCCGACGTCTCGTGCCCCGGCGGGGAGGTGCTCTGCGCCGGCGTGGACGAGTCGACCGCGCCGGGCCCCGGCTCGCTCGGCGTGCCGTGGTGGCCCTTGGAGAACGGCCCGTCGTTGCCCATCGGCGACTGGATCAGGTCGAACGTCTCGGGCGCCGAGACGCCCAGCCCGGCGATCGCCACGGCCGCGCCGACCGCGAGGACGGGACGGGTCCAGTTGGCGGTGAACCACTCCCAGCCGAACCGGCTGGGAAACCGCCGCCGCTCCCGCTCGCGCTCGGCGGCGCGGGCGCGGATGCGCTCCAGGCCGTCCGGCGCGGGGATGACCCGCTCCGCCTCCGCGTGCAGGGCGCGGCGCAGGAGCTCGCCGTGCTCGTCGTGGGGGCCCGTGGTCATGAGAACTGCTCCAGAACGTTGCGCAACGCGGCCATCCCGCGCGCCGTGTGGCTCTTCACGGCGCCCTTCGAGATGCCCATCGTCGCGGCGATCTCCGCTTCGGACAAATCGGCGTAGTAGCGCAGCACCAGGGCCTCCCGCTGCCGCGCGGGCAGCCGGTGCAGCGCGTCCACCACCGCCGAGCGCTCCAGCTCGCCGATGGCCCCCGCCTCCGCGCTGGGGGCGTCGGGCAGCCCCTTCGGGGCGTACTTCTCCACCACCGCGCGGTGCCGGAGCACCGAGCGCGACCGGTTGACCACCGCCTGCCGCAGGTATGACAGGGCCTTGTCCGGGTCGCGGAGCCGGCGCCAGCCGCCGTGCATCGCGACGAACGCGTCCTGGACGACCTCCTCGGCGGTCCCGGCGTCCCGGACGAGCATGGCGGCGAGCCGGACCAGCGAGCGGTAGTTGGCGCTGTAGAGCGCGGTCACCGCCTGGTCGGCGTCCCAGGCGACGGCGACTGCCCCCGCCGTTCCCCTGGCCACGAGGGTCTCGGTCACGTCTGTGGGACGCGCACCCTCGTCGTCCGGTTTACGAAAGGGCATCTTCTGCTGTGCCTCGGTCACCTATCCGCCGCCTTTTGCCGTCCCCCGCCCCCCATTCGGGCGGTCGCGGGGGCGGACCGTGACATGGCGCACCCGACCGGTCGAGGCGCGGCTCGGAGGCACCGGGCCGGGGGGAGCGCCTGACATGGAACCCTAGTCCAGAGGCACGCCGGAATGCGCCGTTCCACCGAAGGTTCCACCATGGGTCGATCAAGGACCTTACCCGCTGCGGGTGGCATTGGTCACGGTCTCTGTCGGCTTCGCAGGTCGGAGCGGGAAAAGTCGTCCGGCCCGTCGCGCCGGGGCGGCGCGGGCCGCCGGGAGACCCGTCTCGCTAGGATGCGGACGCGGGTTCACGAGACGGAGGACGCATGGAAGCGAGCACGGCCGACTGCCTGTTCTGCAAGATCGTCGCCAGGGAGGTCCCGGCGACGGTCGTCCGGGAGACCGGGACGGCGCTGGCCTTCCGCGACATCAACCCGCAGGCCCCGACGCACGTGCTGGTGATCCCGAAGGAGCACCACCCGACCGCGGCCGAGCTCGCCGCGTCCTCCCCGGCCCTGCTGGCGGACGTGGTGACCCTCGCGGCCGAGGTGGCCGCCGAGGAGGGCATCGACGGCACCGGGTACCGGATGGTGCTGAACACCGGCCCGCACGCCGGCCAGACGGTCTTCCACGTCCACGCGCACCTGCTCGGCGGGCGCGGCCTGGAGTGGCCCCCCGGCTAGACCGCCGCCGGACGGGCCTGGATGGGCTCCGGGTGCGGCTTCCGGGAAGGCCGCGCGGCCGCGGGAGAAGGCCCGTTCGCCCTGCCCCGTGGGGGCTGACGCCAAATGGAGAAGCCGTGCCGTGCGGCGGTCGGTACCATGGAGGCGTGGCCGCCGCAACGACGGCCACGTGATATCCGTGGCGACGAGAAGGCAGGTCCGAGAGGCCGCGAGGCCCGGCTGATGGTCGAATCAACACACCAGGGACGCGCTGGCGCCGCGCAGAACGGCGCGCGCTCCCAGATCCGCATCGTGGTGCCGGACGACCACTCCATGGTGAGCCTGCTGGGCTCCCGGGACGAGTTGCTCCACGTGATCGAGAGGGCGTTCCGCAGCGACATCCACGTCCGCGGCAACGAGATCACCGTCACCGGCGCCCCCACCGAGACCGAACTGGTCTCCCGCCTGTTCGCCGAGCTGATCGACCTGCTGAACGGCGGCGCGCAGCTCACCCCCGACGCGGTGGAGCGCAGCCTGGCCATGCTCCGGGCCGGCTCCGCCGAGCGCCCGGCCGACGTGCTGACCCTGGACGTGCTGTCCAGCCGCGGCCGCACGATCCGGCCGAAGACGCTGAACCAGAAGCGCTACGTCGACGCGATCGACAAGCACACGGTCGTGTTCGGCATCGGCCCGGCGGGCACCGGCAAGACCTACCTGGCCATGGCCAAGGCGGTCAAGGCGCTGCAGGACAAGAAGGTCAACCGCATCATCCTCACCCGCCCGGCCGTCGAGGCCGGCGAGCGGCTCGGCTTCCTCCCCGGCACCCTCTACGAGAAGATCGACCCCTACCTGCGTCCGCTGTACGACGCCCTGCACGACATGGTGGACCCCGACTCGATCCCGCGCCTGATGGCCGCGGGCACCATCGAGGTCGCCCCCCTGGCGTACATGCGCGGCCGCACGCTGAACGACTCGTTCATCATCCTGGACGAGGCGCAGAACACCTCGCCCGAGCAGATGAAGATGTTCCTGACCCGGCTCGGGTTCGGCTCGAAGGTCGTGGTGACCGGCGACGTCACGCAGGTCGACCTGCCGAACGGGCAGGAGAGCGGCCTGCGGATCGTCCAGTCGATCCTGGAGGGCATCGACGACATCCACTTCTGCCGGCTGAACAGCCACGACGTCGTCCGGCACAAGCTGGTGACCGACATCGTGGACGCCTACAGCCGGTTCGACGAGTCGCGGGTGGCGGAGCTGAAGCAGGGGGCGGCGCGCGGGGGCGCGTCGCGCAAGCGGGGACGGTAGGGCGAGTGAGCATCGAGGTACTGAACGAGTCCGGCGTGCCCGTGGACGAGCGCGGCATCGCCGACCTCGCCCGGCACGTGCTGGACGGCATGCGGGTGCATCCGCTGGCGGAGCTGTCGGTCCTGCTCGTGGACGAGGAGGCGATGGCCGAGCTGCACGTCCAGTGGATGGACGAGCCCGGCCCGACCGACGTGCTGTCGTTCCCGATGGACGAGCTGCGGCCCGGCTCGATGGACGGCGGCGCGGGCGACGACGGCGAGCTCGACCCGGGTCTGCTCGGCGACGTCGTGCTGTGCCCGGCGGTGGCCGAGCGCCAGGCCAAGCAGGCCGGGCACTCGACCGAGGCCGAACTGGAACTGCTGACCACGCACGGCATCCTGCACCTGCTGGGGTACGACCACGCCGAGCCCGAGGAGCACAAGGAGATGTTCGGGCTCCAGGACGAGCTGCTCGGGTCCTGGCGGGAGAAGAACTCCGCGCGATGACGGCCGGACAGGGGTGGCTGCTGGGGCTGGCGGCCGCGCTGGTGATCGTGGCGGGGCTGCTGGCCGGGACGGAGGCGGCGCTCGCGCGCGTCTCCCGGCACCGGGTCGGCGAGCTGGTCGCGGCGGGCCGCCGGGGCGCGGCGAAGCTGGCCGAGATCGTGGCCGATCCGGCGCCGTACGTGAACCTGGTGCTGCTGCTGCGGATCGGCTGCGAGCTGGTCGCGACCGTGATCGTGGCGGACCTGTGCGTGTCCTGGCTGGGCGAGACGTGGCAGGCGTACGTCACCGCCGCGGTCGCGATGATCCTGGTGAGCTTCGTGGTGGTCGGCGTCGGCCCGCGCACCCTCGGGCTGCAGCACGCCGACCGGTTCGCGCTGGCGGGCGCGACGGTGATCCCGCCGGTGGCGCGGGTGTTCGGGCCGCTGCCGCGGCTGCTGATCCTGCTGGGCAACGCGCTGACGCCCGGCAAGGGGTTCCGCGAGGGCCCGTTCGCGACCGAGGCGGAGCTGCGCGACCTGGTGGACCTCGCCGAGCAGCGCAGCCTGATCGAGCCGGACGAGCGGCAGATGATCCACTCGGTGTTCGAGCTGGGCGACACGCTCGTCCGCGAGGTGATGGTGCCGCGCACCGACATGGTGTTCATCGAGCGCGACAAGTCGCTGCGGCAGGCGATGTCGCTGGCGCTGCGGTCGGGGTTCTCCCGCATCCCGGTGGTGGGGGAGAACGAGGACGACGTCGTCGGGATCGCCTACCTGAAGGACATCGTCCGCGCCACGCACGAGACTCCCGCGCGCGGTGAGGCCTCGGTGGAGTCGGTGATGCGCACCGCGACGTACGTGCCCGACTCCAAGCCGGTGGACGAGCTGCTGCGCGAGATGCAGGCGCGCCGGATCCACGTCGCGATCGTGATCGACGAGTACGGCGGCACCGCCGGGCTGGTCACCATCGAGGACATCCTGGAGGAGATCGTCGGCGAGATCACCGACGAGTACGACGTGGAGATCCCCCCGGTGGACCGGCTGGACGACGACACCGCGCGGGTCGTCGCGCGGCTGCCCGTCGAGGACCTGGCCGAGCTGTTCGATGTCGAGATCGACGTGGACGACGTCGACACGGTCGGGGGCCTCCTGGCGTACGCGCTGGGCCGCGTCCCGATCGAGGGCGCGACGGCGACGGTCGCGGGGCTGCGGCTCAGGGCCGAGTCGCTGGCGGGCCGCCGCAACCGGATCGGCACCGTCCTGGTGCACCGCGAGAAGACCGAGTCGCACGACGCCTGACCTGGGATTTCGGCGTCCCTGTCGCGCTGCGGTCACGCTGGGTTAAACCTCGTCGCCGGGCGGGCATGATCGTGCCCGTCACGTCGGCCGACGGCCGGCGGCTCGGGGGCGGAGGGACGGATGGCGTGCTCGGTGGGGCCGCGCGCGGTCGGTGCGGCGGCCGTCGCGGCGGTCGTCTCGGCGGCGGGCGTGTCGCTGTCGGGCTGCGGGACGGAGCGGGGGGCCGCGGCTCCCGCCGTGGCTGAGGCGAAGGCCCCGGCCGCGCTGCTGACGGCGGCGACGCTGCGGCGGGGTGACGTCCCGAGGGACTTCCTGCCCGCCGAGGACCAGGAGGTCTTCCAGGGGCTGCGGC
This sequence comes from Spirillospora sp. NPDC049652, assembly GCF_040675125.1. Taxonomy (NCBI): domain Bacteria; kingdom Bacillati; phylum Actinomycetota; class Actinomycetes; order Streptosporangiales; family Thermomonosporaceae; genus Spirillospora; species Spirillospora sp. NPDC049652. The sequence goes on from NZ_JBFAOF010000121.1 coordinate 11,734, forward strand.
CGTCCGACCCGGACTGCGCGCGGCTGCTGAGCATGGTGGACGACGCGAGCGCGCGCTCGTCGTCATCGGACCCGGACGTCCCGCAGTCCCATGTGGCGTACTACCGGGCGGACCCGGCGGCGACCCTGGTCGAGCACGTGCTGCGGCTGCCGCGCAGGAAGGCGGCGGGGCGCATGGACGAGGTGCGGCGGGCGGTCGCGGCGTGCCCGGTCATCGACCTCGGCCCGTCCCGCGGCGGCTGGAACGGGCGCCGTTTCGACGGGCGGGGGCTGCGGCGGACCCGCCTGACGCATCCGGCGCGGGTGAGGGACGTGGTCGCCGTCCGGTACAGCCATCCGGGCGGCGGACGCCGGTACGGGCTCGACGCCGTCTTCGCGCGGGCCGGGAGGGACTTCCTGGCGCTCGCCGCGCTCGGCGAGTTCGGTGAGCGCGGCGAGGAGCGGCTGCGGCGGGCGGAGGCGCGGGTGCTGCGCAGGCTCGCGGACGCGCACGACCAGGCGCGGGTCGTCCTGACGCCGACCAGACCGGACGACCCGTCCACGCACGAGGACAGCCGCACCCCGACACCCCGCCCCTGACGGAGACGCCGCGAGCAAGGCGGCCGCGCCGCGAGCGTGATGACACCGCGGGCGTGACGACACCGCGACCACGGGGGCCACGCCGCGGGCCTGATGACACCGCGAGCGTGATGACGCCACGGGCATGAGGATGCCCCTGGGGTGATGACACGGCGCAGGTGCGGAGACGCCGCGCCGGGCGGGTCAGAGGGTCGTGACGAGGGTGCCGTCGGGGGCGGCGACGAAGACGGGGGCCTTCGCGCCGAGTTCCCGGACGGCCGCGACGTCGGCGTCGGACGCGGTGCCGGCGGTGACGAGCGCGGCGGCCTCCAGGTCC